>PMZN01000059.1 GCA_003170375.1 Acidimicrobiaceae bacterium
ATCATGTTCTTGATGTAGTCGGCGTGCCCGGGCATGTCGACGTGCGCGTAATGGCGCTTGTCGGTCTCGTACTCGACGTGGGCAATCGCGATGGTGATGCCGCGCGCCTTCTCCTCGGGGGCCTTGTCGATCTGGTCGAACGCCGTAAAGGCGACGTTCGGGTTCCTCTCGTGTAGAACCTTGGTCATCGCCGCGGTGAGGGTCGTCTTACCGTGGTCGACGTGTCCAATAGTTCCGACGTTGACGTGGGGCTTCGTCCGCTCGAACTTCTTCTTGGCCATTGTTGCCGACCGCTCCGTTTGGTCTGGGCTGCGCCCCTTGGGCGCCTCCATGTTGGTGGACTGCGTTCTCGATTGTGTCTCGTACTGTTCCCGTGGGGCCACCGGCCCGGGTCTTCCCGGTCCGACGGCTCCGATCAGTGGAGCACCTGGCGATTCAGCTCGCTTCGGTGTTGACCCCTGGGCCGTTCACTCGCCGGTCACACGGGCGATGATCTCCCGGGAGACCGACTCCGGAACCTCCTGATAGGAGTCGAACTGCATCGTGTACGTCGCGCGGCCCTGGGTGCGGGAACGCAGGTCGGTAGCGTAGCCGAACATATCGGACAGTGGGACCTGAGCCCGCACGACGTGGCTTGCGCCCCGCTGCTCCATGCCCTCGATCCGGCCGCGACGAGACGACAAGTCGCCGATGACGTCGCCGAGATTGTCCTCGGGCGTGACCACCTCGACCTCCATGATGGGCTCGAGAAGAACGGGACGGGCTGCCCGCACCGCCTTCTTGAACGCCATCGAGCCTGCGATCTTGAAGGCCATCTCCGACGAGTCGACCTCGTGGTACGACCCGTAGACGAGGGTGACCCGGACGTCGACGATCGGGAAGCCGGCCAGTACGCCGGAGTTCATGGCCTCTTGGATGCCGGCGTCGACCGCCGGGATGTACTCCTTCGGTATCACGCCACCGGTGACCTTGTCGACGAATTCGAATCCTCCGCCGGGGCCCGTCGGCTCGAGGTCGATCACCACGTGGCCGTACTGGCCACGCCCGCCGGTCTGGCGGATGTAACGCTCCTCGATCTTGTGGACCGAGTCGCGGATCGTCTCCCGGTAGGCGACCTGCGGCTTGCCGACGTTCGCATCGACCTTGAACTCCCGCAGCATCCGGTCGACGAGGACCTCCAGGTGGAGCTCGCCCATGCCGGAGATGACCGTCTGGCCGGTCTCCTGGTCCGAGCGGACCCGGAAGGTCGGGTCCTCCTCGCTGAGGGCGAACAGCGCCCGCGACAGCTTGTCCTGGTCGGCCTTCGTCTTGGGCTCGACCGCGACGTGGATGACTGGCTCGGGGAACTCGAGCGACTCGAGCACGATCGGGTGCGCGATGTTGCAAAGGGTGTCGCCGGTGGTCGTCGCCTTGAGGCCAACCACCGCGACGATGTCGCCGGTGTAGACCGCGTCGCGGTCCTCCCGGTGGTTCGCGTGCATCTGGAGGATCCGGCCGATGCGCTCCTTGCGGTCCCGGCTCGAGTTGAGAACCGTGGTGCCCTTCTCGAGGGTGCCGGAATAGACCCTCAGGTACGTGAGCTTGCCGACGAACGGGTCGCTCATGATCTTGAACGCCAGTGACGAGAACGGCTCGTCGTCCCGATGGTGCCGCTCGATCTCGTTTCCGGTCCGGGGCTCGATGCCCATGGTGGGTGGTACGTCGACCGGGCTCGGCAGGTAGTCGACGACCGCGTCGAGCATGGGCTGGACAGCCTTGTTCTTGAAGGCCGAGCCGCACAGCACCGGGACCAGCTCGCTCGCGATGGTCGCGGTGCGAATCCCCTTGCGGAGATCCTCAGGGGTGATCTCCTGCTCGGCGACGTAACGCTCCATCACGTTGTCGTCGAAGTTCGAGACGACGTCGATCAGGGCGTGGCGAGCTTGCTCGGCCGCACCCGCGAGATGCGCGGGTATCTCACGGATCTCCCAGGTCTCGCCCATGCCCTCGCCCCACACGAGAGCCTTCATCTTCAAAAGGTCGATCACGCCCTCGAACGAGCCCTCTGCTCCGATCGGGAGCTGAACCACCGCGGGCGTCGCCTCGAGCCGATCGCGGATCATCGCGACGGTACGGTCGAAATCAGCGCCAACCCTGTCCATCTTGTTGACAAAGCACATGCGAGGCACGCGGTACTTGTTGGCCTGGCGCCACACCGTCTCGGTCTGGGGCTCGACGCCGGCGACGGCGTCGAAGACGGCGACTGCTCCGTCGAGGACGCGAAGGGACCGCTCGACCTCGACGGTGAAGTCGACGTGGCCGGGAGTGTCGATGATGTTGATCCAGGTGTCGCGCCAACGACAGGTGGTCGCAGCAGACGTGATGGTGATCCCGCGCTCTTGCTCCTGGATCATCCAGTCCATGACGGTGCCACCCTCGTGGACCTCACCGATCTTGTAGGTGCGACCCGTGTAGTACAAGATGCGCTCGGTCGTCGTCGTCTTGCCCGCGTCGATGTGGGCCATGATCCCGATGTTGCGGGTCTTGGCCAGCGGGAACTCTCGGATGGATGATGGGTTGGCCATCGCCTTGCTTCGTTTCTCTAGTCGGTCGTGGGCTGCGGTGTCGTCTTCTTCGTGTTCACCGGCAGAGGCAAAATGCGCTTTCGCTCCGCGGGCGCGCCATTACGCTACGCCGGGCGCGTGGACATCCGGTTGACACCGGGACAACACCTGGCGTTCCGCAGGCTATTACCAGCGGTAATGAGCGAATGCCTTGTTCGACTCCGCCATCTTGTGGAGGTCCTCCTTGCGCTTGACCGTGGCGCCGACGCCATTTGAGGCGTCGAGGATCTCGTTGGCCAGCCTGAGCGCCATCGTGCGCTCCCGGCGCTGGCGCGAGTAGCCGACGAGCCACCTGATCGACAGCGTCGTCGCCCGGCGCGGACGGAGCTCGACAGGGACCTGGTAGGTCGCTCCACCGACGCGGCGGCTGCGCACCTCGAGCTCGGGTCGGGCGTTGTCCAGCGCTCGCTTCAGCAGCTGCAGCGGGTCGCCACTCGTCTTCTCGCGTACGACGTCGAGGGCGTCGTAGACGATGCGCTCGGCCAGCGAGCGCTTTCCCCGAGAAAGGACCTTGTTGCACAGCTGGGTCACGAGCACCGACCGGTACACCGGGTCGGGGACTAGCTCGCGGCGGGGTGGGGGGCCTTTGCGGGGCAACTCAGGACTCCTTCTTGGCGCCGTAGCGGCTACGAGCCTGGGCACGGTCGCGCACGCCGGAGGTGTCCAGAGTGCCACGCACGATCTTGTAACGAACACCCGGGAGGTCCTTCACCCTGCCGCCGCGCACCAGAACGATCGAGTGCTCCTGCAGGTTGTGGCCGACTCCAGGAATGTACGCAGTGACCTCCGAGCCGCTGGTCAGCCGCACGCGCGCAACCTTGCGGAGCGCTGAGTTCGGCTTTTTCGGAGTCGTCGTGTAGACGCGCGTGCATACCCCCCGACGCTGCGGCGCCCCCTTCAACGCGGGGGTCTTCGTCTTCGACCGCTTCGATGACCGACCCTTGCGGACGAGCTGGGCGATAGTGGGCACGCGAAACCTCTCTGGGATTCCTTGTTGAAGAACCGTGGGCGCAAGCACGCGCCGACACGACGAGCTGATGATAGGAGCGGACACCGCTCCCCGGCAACATTGGCAACATTGTAGGCCGCGATCAGGCGGAGCCTTCCTCGGCCGGCCCGAGATCGCTGAGCGGGTCCTCCTCGGCCACGACAAGATCATCGGTCGGCCCGAAGCTCGCGTAGGCGCTGCCGGCGGTCACGTACGGGTCCTCCGGTTCGTAGGGAGTGGCGAACGCGGACCGTCCGACATCTCGCAGCCACGAAGCCAGGTTGTCCGTATTGGCCTCGCCCGCATCGCCGACCTCGAGGTCCGAGGACCAGAAGGACATGCGCTCGGCGTCGGGTGTCGCCACCTCCACGCTGCGATAGTGCGTCATGCCGGTGCCGGCGGGGATGAGCTTGCCGATGATGATGTTCTCCTTGAGGCCGAACAACTGGTCGGACTTGCTCTCGATCGCAGCCTCGGTGAGCACCCGGGTGGTTTCCTGGAAGGAAGCCGCCGACAGCCAAGAGTCCGTAGCGAGTGACGCCTTGGTGATGCCCATCAGCTCGGGGCGCCCTTCCGCGGCGCGCTTTCCGGCCTGCACGAGCTCGCGGTTGACCGCGGCGTAACGCTGGTTGTCCACGCGCTCGCCTGGCAGGAACGGCGCGTCACCCGGCTCGGCGACCAGCACCCTGCGGAGCATCTGGCGCACTATGAGCTCGATGTGCTTGTCGTGGATCGACACGCCCTGGTCCCGGTAGACCTTCTGCACCTCTTCGACGAGGTACTGCTGCGTCTCCCGGATGCCCTTGATCTCGAGCAGC
Source organism: Acidimicrobiaceae bacterium (assembly GCA_003170375.1). Classification (GTDB taxonomy): domain Bacteria; phylum Actinomycetota; class Acidimicrobiia; order Acidimicrobiales; family Bog-793; genus Fen-455. Next base: position 4,410 of record PMZN01000059.1, read on the forward strand.
TCCTTGGGGTCCTTCGGCCCGTCCACGAGCGCGTCGCCCGGGCTCACTTCCTGGCCTGCGACGACCTCGAGGTGAGCCCTCGCCGACACTGG
>PMZN01000087.1 GCA_003170375.1 Acidimicrobiaceae bacterium
CCTAGCGGGAGTTTCCGGGATAACCCGTCGAGCTCGTCCACCGCCGTTCAGGAAGTTTCTTCGAAATAGGGCCCTGACCAGCGCGTTTGCCCAGCTCAGAGACTCGCGATTTATCGGGCCTTGTGGTAGTACCTATATATGGCGTTCATTGTCGGCAAGAAGCAGGACGGGAAGACCTACTACTACCTGGCCGAGTCAGCCCGGGTCGATGGCAAGCCCCGGATCGTCTCCCAGCGCTATTTGGGTTCGGCTGAGGAGATCGCGGCCCGTCTGTCGGAGTCCGGCCCCGGCGAGCCGGACCGCAGTCGCCATCTCGCCTTCGGCGATGTTGCCGCGACCTTCGACATGCTCCGGCGTCTTCGGGTGGCCGAGATCGTCGACGAGGTCGTCGGCTCGCGCAGGGTCGACGCAGGGGCCTCTGTTGGGACCTACATAGCCTTGGCAGCACTCAACCGGGTGGTCGATCCCTGCTCCAAGCTCGCCTTCTCCGACTGGTGGCACAAGACCGCCGGTGACCGGTGGTTGCGCCTCCCAGCAGGCGCGCTCGACCATCGGCGCTTTTGGGACGCCATGGACCAAGTCAGTCAAGCCCAGCTCGAAGAGATCGAGCGGCGTGTCGTGGAGGGAATGGTCGAGACTTTCGGAGTCGATCTCTCGGGCCTCGTGCTCGACATGACGAACTTCGCCACCTGGATCGACTCAGCCAACGAGCGGGCCCCGATCGCGCAGCGTGGCCACTCCAAGCAGAAGAGAAGCGACCTGCGAATCTGTGGACTCGGACTGGTCGTCTCGACAGATGGCGGCGTCCCTCTCGTCTCCCTCGCCTACCCGGGGAACCGCCCCGATGTCACCCAGTTCGCAACGATGGTGAACGAGCTCGTCGCTCGCTTCGGGACGCTTTACCCCGACGGTAAAGGCGAGCGCCTCACCTTGGTCTACGACGCCGGACAGAACTCCGGGGACAACTACGAGACCCTCGATCACACACCGCTTCACTTTGTCGGCTCGCTGCCCCCCTCGGATCATCCCGAGCTCCTCGCCACAGCAAAGAACCGCTACAAAGTCGTCGACAAGCAGGCCTTCCCGGGCCTCACGGCCTTCGAGACGACCAAGGTCGTCTTCGGCAAACAGCGCCGTCTTGTCTGCTGTCACTCCGATGGACTGCACGACAAGCAGTCGCGAGGCTTCGACCAGACCCTCGCCAAGGTGCGCCGCCAGCTCACCGAGATCCAATCACGCCTCGCCCGGGGCCACACCCGCAAATCCAAGGAGGGAGTCCAGGCCGAGATAGCTGCCATATTGGCGCCTCGCTGGGTGTCCCGGGTGGTCTCGGCCACGCTGACCGGAGACAAGCCGGGCGAGCTTCGCCTCGAGTTCCACACCGACGACAAGGCCCGAGCGATGCTCGAAGACGAGCTGTTCGGCAAGCGGATCCTGTTCACCGACAAGACACCCGAGCAGGCCTGCTTGGCAACCATCGTCGCCGAGTACCGTTCCCAAGAAGTGGTGGAAGCCGACTTCCGCCAGATGAAGGACCCGAACGTCGTCTCGTTCTCGCCGATGTTCCACTTCACCGAGCAGAAGATCCGTGTCCACATCTTCTACTGCGTGCTCGCTCTCATGGTCGCCAAGCTCATGGTTCGCGAAGCCGACCGAGCAGGCATGCACATGAGCGTTCGTGCACTGCTATCGAGCCTTTCCGGCATCGAAGAGACCGTGCTCCTCTACAAAGGCGAGCGGGGACGCCCCCGAGCCCGCCGGATGCTCACCGAGCAAGACGCCACCCAACACCGTCTCTACGACCTCTTCGGCCTCGACGCATACGCCCCGACACGCTGAGTTAGGTACTACACCGACCAGGACGAAACACGCATCGTGACCTGGGCATATGCTGCTCGTTCACTCGCTAGCCAGGAAGGTTCCGCTAGGCCCCTCCCGTCGCATCCCCGTCGCTCGATCACGGCAGCGATTCGAGCTGAGCGGTCGATTTCGCACAGGATGTCGTACCAACTGCCAGCCTCTTCCGAGGCGTACAAAGAGCCCGAACAGCTCGGACGACGTTATCGGAAGAGGTCTCAGCCCTCTGGGCGTAGTCGCCCAGCTGGCTCCACGCAGTAGCCAGCCCCAGCGAGCCAGGCGCGGGCCCGGCCCCGCTGGCGCTCCTCGGAGAACGCGTACCAGCGCTCGATCTCGCCCGGCCAGCGCCCGAGCACGTCCTTGAACCTGCGGAACGCGCCGCGCCCGTCGATCGCGATTGCCAGGCGATCAGCGCGCTCGGGATCGGCGACGGTCCCGATGAACAGCTCCATGTCGCGGTAGGCCTCGTGCGAACCCTCACACCCGACCCATAACCAGCGTTCCGGGTCCTCGGCACTCTCCTCGTCCTCCTCTCCGATCTCGCGCGCGTACTCGACCGCGGCCCGGTGCCACACCTCGCCGGTTTGGCGATCGATCCGCCCATCACCGTCGATCGGATCCCCCTCTAGAACGGTGGCCAGGTCGTCGAGATCCACGGGCAAGGCGACGAGCGGCAGTGGCGCACGCTTGCCAGCGAGGGCCTCGAGATGGTCGGCGAGGTCGTCGTCGCCGTAGAAGCCGCGCTCCCGCAGCACCCCGGCACAGGCCAGCGCGAGCTCAGCTGCACCCTCGAGGTCCTGGGCGAGAGCCGCGGCGAGTCCGTCTCCGAGCAGCTGCAGGGCGTCGTCGGACCCAGGTGCCCTCGGCGCCAGCGCGACGACTGCTCTGCCGTCGCCACGGTAGACAGCGCTCCGCAGCATCGACTTCTGCTCCTTGGCGTCCATGGCTCCTAGTCTTGCGCCGTGGACTCTGATCTGTGCGAGGACTGCGGCGCCCCCGGCCCCCGGGTCTCCCTCGGCGGGGTGTCGCTCTGCGACCGCTGCTCGGACCGGCGCGTGGCGGCGATTACCGGCTACCCCGAGCTGCCCGATGCGCCCCAGCCCATCCAGGTGGCGGACGGTGACGGCCGGCTCCATCTGCTCGAGTACCGGGTCTGGCGGGCATCGACGGGCATCGAGGTCGAGCTCGGCGAGGCCGGGTTCGCAGAGGGGTACCACTTTGCCGTGCTCGGCGCCCATGACGGCAACGTCAGTGAATTGGTCGCCCTCGTCACACACCGCGCCGAGGAGGAGATCGCCCGCCGCGAGGCGCGGCTCTTCGAGGAGTTGCGCGACGCCGTCGGCGCGCTCNNCCGAACCCGCACCGGGCCGGGTGGATCATCACTGGAGACGAGGCCGCCGGGAGGCTCGTCTGCGGCGAGGAGCGAGAGCTCGGCGGTCCGTACGACGTCGTGGTGGACGGGCACACTCTCACCTGGGAAGAGCTCGGGAGGGCGCTCGAGCCTTACGAGGGTTGGCACTTTCGACTGGTGCTCGAGGATCGATGCGAAGACGTTCGTCCCGATGCCGAGGTGATCGAGCTCGTGCGGCCGGAAGACGTGCAAGACCCCGGGAAAGCGGAACCTGAGGGACTGCCCAACATCGAC
>PMZN01000127.1:0-3949 GCA_003170375.1 Acidimicrobiaceae bacterium
TTCTTGGATCGCATGATCACCCTCGTGGAGGGCGCTAACCGCCAAAAGACACCCAACGAGCTCGCCCTGACCATCCTTCTGGCCGTGCTCACCATCATCTTCTTGCCGGTCGTGGTCGTCCTCCAGCCTTTCGGCCACTACGCGGGGGCGACGATATCTGTGGTGGTCCTCGTGTCGCTGCTGGTCTGCCTTATCCCGACAACGATCGGCGCACTGCTGTCGGCAATTGGCATCGCCGGCATGGACCGGCTCGTGCAGCGCAATGTGCTGGCCATGAGCGGCCGGGCGGTCGAAGCAGCCGGGGACACGCAGACCTTGCTCTTGGACAAGACCGGCACCATCACGCTCGGCAACCGCATGGCATCGGACTTCTACCCTGTAGGCGGTCACACCGAGGAGGAGGTGGCCGACGCCGCGCAGTTAGCGTCGCTCGCCGACGAGACCCCGGAGGGACGCTCTATCGTCGTGCTCGCCAAGGAGCGCTTCAACATCCGCGCCAGGGAGCTCGGCGTGGACCACACTTTCGTCCCCTTCACGGCCACCACGCGGATGTCCGGCCTCGATCTCGGAGCCCGCCAGATCCGCAAAGGTGCCGGCGACTCGGTCAAGCGCTGGGTCACTGAGCTCGGAGGGTCGATTCCAGACGATCTCGACGCGGTGATCGAACGGATATCCCGTGCCGGATCGACGCCTCTCGTGGTCTCTGACGGTCGGGCGATCATCGGGGTCATCGAATTGAAGGACGTCGTCAAGCAAGGCATCCGCGAGCGTTTCGACGAGATGCGGGCCATGGGCATCCGCACTGTCATGGTCACCGGCGACAATCCCCTCACTGCCGCGGCCATCGCGCAGGAGGCCGGGGTCGACGACTACCTCGCCGAGGCGACACCGGAGGCGAAGCTTGCCCTCATCAAGTCCGAGCAGGAGGGCGGCAAGCTCATCGCGATGACCGGCGACGGCACGAACGACGCCCCGGCACTCGCGCAAGCAGACGTCGGCGTGGCCATGAACTCCGGCACGACCGCTGCCAAAGAAGCCGGCAACATGGTCGACCTCGACTCGAACCCGACCAAGCTCCTAGAGATCGTCGAGATCGGGAAGCAATTGCTCATCACCCGTGGGGCGCTGACGACCTTCTCGATCGCGAACGACGTGGCGAAGTACTTCGCGATCATCCCGGCCCTGTTCGTCGCGACCTACCCGCAGCTCCGAACGCTCAACATCATGAAGCTGCACAGCCCGCAAAGTGCGGTGTTGTCTGCCGTCATCTTCAATGCGCTGGTCATCATCGCCCTCATTCCGCTCGCGCTTCGCGGGGTGAAGTTCCGGGCCGCAAGCGCCGCCGCGATCCTGCGGCGCAACGTCTACATCTACGCAGTGGGCGGCATCATTGCGCCCTTCATCTTCATCAAGCTGATCGACCTGATCCTGACCGCACTGAAGGCGTACTGATGATCACTTACCTACGGCGTTCAATCGTCCTTGCCCTCTTCTGCCTCGTGTTCTTCGGCCTGGTGTACCCCTTTGTCGGGACCGGAGTCTCCCAGGTCCTGTTCAAGCACCAGGCCAACGGCTCGGTCACGTCCAACGGCTCGACACTTATCGGCCAGGACTGGACCAGCCCGAAGTTCTTCCACGGCCGCCCCGATGACTTCGGGCCTTACGCCGGAACCGGGGACAACCCGCTCGTCGCGAACGGCAAGAGCGGCGAATCGGCCTCCACCAACCTCGGGCCCCGGTCCAAGGTGCTGCTTGCCGACACCAAAGCGCTTATCGCCTATTGGCACAAGATGGGCGTCAACCCGACGCCGGACCTGGTCACCACGTCTGGAAGCGGGCTCGACCCCGACATCACCCCGGCCGATGCGTACGCCGAAGTGCCGATGGTCTCCAAAGCCACCGGGCTTTCTCCGCGCGTGCTGGACCAGCTCATTGCCCGGGAAAGCCAGCCCGCCGAGCTTGGTTTCCTGGGCTCGGACTACATCGACGTCCTCCAGTTGAACGAGGCCCTCGCCAAGATGGAGTGAACGCCGTGCCGTAGACGCGCAGGCCCTACGGCCGGAGTTCTTCAGGTCCTCCGGACCTGCCACGGCTAGCTTCGTCAGACGGGGCCCAAATGGAGATGAGGGTGAGCCAGTGGGGATCGAACGGTGAGCAGGGACGCCGGGTACAGCGACAGGACCCAAAAGGCCGATCAAGGAGTCGAGCCGACGGGGAAGTTCCGGGTCTACTTCGGAGCTGTGGCCGGCGTCGGCAAGACCTGGGCCATGCTCGACGAGGGCTGGCGTCGTTACAAGCGCGGCTCGGACGTGGTCATCGGCTTCGTCGAGACGCATGGCCGGGAGCACACGGCTCAGCAGATTCGCGACCTCCCGGTCGTCCCCCGCAAGGTCGTCGACTACCGGGGTACGACCTTCGAGGAGATGGACCTCGAGGCGGTCCTTACGCGCAAGCCCGAGGTCGCGCTCATCGACGAGCTCGCCCACACGAACGTTCCGGGTTCGGGGCCGCATCCCAAACGTTGGCAGGACGTGCTCGAGATCCTCGACGCGGGGATCGGGGTCGTGAGCACAGTCAACGTCCAGCATCTCGAAAGTGTCGCGGACGCCGTGCAGCGGATCACCGGCGTGGCCGTACGCGAGCGGGTTCCCGACTGGGTCGTGCGCAGGGCCGACCAGCTCGAGCTGATCGACTCGTCCCCCGAGCAGCTGCGCCGCCGCATGCTGCATGGCAACGTCTATCCTCCAGAGAAGATCCCCAGCGCCCTCACCAGCTTCTTCCGCTATCAGAACCTCGTGGCGTTGCGCGAGCTTGCGCTTCGTTTCGTCGCAGATGAGACCGAGGAGGAGCTCCTGGGGTTCCTCGTCGCCCGGCACCCCGACATAGTCTGGGACACCGCCGAGCGCATCATGGTGGTCGTCACCGCAGCACCGGGAACTGACTCAGTGCTGCGCCGCGCTGCTCGGATCGCGCTACGGGCGCACGCCGACCTGCAGGCTGTCTACGTAGCCGGCGACGACAACGCGCGCCCGGTGTCCAAGCAGGCGCTCGGAGCCATCAAGCACCTAGCGGAAGACCTGGGTGCAACCTGGCACGACATCATTTCGGACGACCCGGCTCCGACGCTGGTCCACTTCGCCAAGGAAAACCAGATCACCCAGATCGTGCTGGGCGCGTCCCCAGGATCCCGATGGGAGCAGCTCACGAGCAGGAGCTCGGTCGTCCAGCGTGTCTTGCGTTTCGCGCGCCAGTCGGGTATCGACGTTCACGTCATCAACCGGTATGGCGAGAGCGCCCCGCTGAGCACGGCCGGAGCTCCCGAGGACGGAGGCGACTGAGCTCGAACCGCCGGCCGGGCCGCCTGAGGCGGCTCAACGAGGTCGAGACTCCCGGTCGAGACGCCAACGCCGCAACGAGGCCGACGCCTGTCGGCGGGCCGCCTGCCATCTGCGAGGCTCGACGAGCCGCTCCAGGTCCTGGGTGTGCAGATCCACTAGGGCGGTCATCGCTTTTCGAGGTTGCGCGTGAGCTTCTCGAGTGCCTTGTACCTCTTGCGCTCCTCGGCGCGCTCGCGCGGATCGACGCGGGCGGCGAGATGGCGTTGCTCGCGGCGTAGTTTCTCGAAGCTCGTGTAGCGCTCGGCGTCGAGGATTCCCGCTGCGATCGCTTCCTTGACTGCGCATCCCGGCTCGGACCGGTGACCGCAATCAGAGAAACGGCACGCCGCCGCCAACTCCTCGATCTCCCCGAAGGCGTCCCCGATGGCTTGGTCCGCATCGAAGAGCGCGAGTGCTCGCAGGCCGGGGGTGTCGATGAGCAAGGCTCCGCCTGGAAGGCGCACGAGCTCTCGGGCGATGGTCGTGTGGCGGCCCTTTCCGTCGCCGCGGAGATCTCCTGTCGCGAGGTCGACCGCGCCGCGCCCGAGGCGGTTGGCAAGAGTGGACTTGCC
>PMZN01000127.1:3969-7132 GCA_003170375.1 Acidimicrobiaceae bacterium
GCGACATCTTCGGCGATATCCGCCTTGGTCAACACCGCGACGGGGGCCGCACCGCTCTGCCAAGCCAGTACCAGGAGACGCTCCAGCCGCCTGGCTCTGAAGCGGCCCTCGAGCGAGCAGACGACGAACACCTTGTCGACGTTTGCGGCGAGCACCTGAGGAGTCTCGGGACTTCCGGCACCGCCGCGCACGATGGCGGTGCGCCTCGGGAGCACCTCTGTGACCACGCCGTCCTGAAGCACGACCCAATCACCGACCGTCGGTGCTTGTAACGGATCGGGGTCGTGAGCGAGCTGGGCGGCGACGAGCGCCCGAAGCTCGCCTGCTCGGGTGAGAACCGTGAGAGCGCCGCGGTCGACCCGAGCGACGCGGCCTGGCACGGCACCCTCGACGGGTCGATTACCGAACGCAGCCTCGAAGGGCGGTCCCCAACCGAGTTCGGCAAGTGGCGTCCCCGGATCATCGGATCTCTGCCCGGCGGCGGTGGGTATCTCAGGTGAGCTCGCCGGCTTTTCAGGTACCGCCGGGATCGATCCGCGACCAATCGAGGAACGGACAGATGGGTCTGACAATTGCAAGGCTCCTTGGCGTCGGAGCGCTCGGCCGCGGCGGGCTTTCGTCGAGAACCTGGCGGTCAGAAAGCCCGCTGCTCGAGCGCGCGGTCAGTGCGGGTTTGAGGGTGAGGTTCGACTTTCATCCCAGCTGACCTCCTTTCGCTCGAGGGGCCTAACGCTACGAATTGTTACCAGGTGTTTCATGCGGGCGCGTCACTGCCGCACGGCGGCCCGCAGGCGGCGCACTCGAGGGCCCTCGCAACCTCGGGCACAGGAACGCCCACGGTTTCGGCCGCCGCAATGGCTCAGGAATGATCGCCCTACCGGCGAGACCCGCCAGGACGTAGAATCGGAGAACGCCCGAGGTGGCAGCCAGGCGCTCGTCACGGAGCTAGCTCGAGGAACAGCCGCTCGACAGACAGACTCCGTTCCGCTTCGTTCCTGTGGGGGAACTTGTGCATCCAGCAAAGGACAGGACATGGGAAATCTCGTAGTGGACCCAGGCAAGGACCATGTCCTCGTTGAGGAGCTCGCCGGCCCCGCAGCCAGTTTGTTCAACCGCCATCTCTCTGTCTCAAAGGAGTGGTACCCGTTCGAGGACGTCCCGTGGGACATGGCCGCCGACTTCGAAGAGGAGAGATGGAACGCCAAGCAGTACCCCCTCTCTCAAGGTGTTCAGAGCGCGATCATCGTGAACGTCCTGACTGAGGACAATCTCCCCTACTACACCCACACGCTCATGTCACCCATAAAGCCGGACCATCCGCTCCGGGACTGGAGCCGGCGCTGGACCGCGGAGGAATGGCGCCATTCGGCCGCCATTCGGGACTGGATCCTCGCCACACGGGCGATCGATCCCTACCGGTTGGAGGACGACCGGATGGTGCAGATGTCAAAGGGGCAGGTCCCCCAGAGCAACAGCGTTGCGGAGATGATCGCCTACGTGAGCTTTCAGGAGCTCGCCACTCAAGTCGCCCATCGCAACACCGGCCAGGCCCTGGACAAGACGATGCGGGGCAAGAAGATCATGTCGAAGGTCGCCGGCGACGAGGGCCTCCACCACGCCTTCTACCGCGATCTCGTCCTCGCGGCCCTCGAGATAGACCCGTCGACGATGGTCATGGCGATCCAAAGCGAGCTCCGGAACTTCAAGATGCCGGGAACGGGCATCCCTCGTTTCACAGAGCACGAGGAGGCCATCGCCCTCGCGGGCATCTTCGGCGCGCAACAGTTCGTCGAGGCAGTCGTGAAGCCGACGCTCAGCTATTGGCGGATCTTCGACCTCGAGGGCTTGAGTGCCGAGGCCAGCCAGGCGCGCGAGAAGATGGGCAGGAACCTCGCAGGACTGACGCGCCTTGCAGCGGCTCAACAGGCACGCATCGCCTCCTTACAGGCCTGAGGGCCGACCGGTCCGGGGGTCGGCGGGGCGCACGAGGCGGTCGACCATCGCGGCCACCGCGACGGCACAGGGACTGGCGAGGGGTCTAGCTGGCGGCGAGATCGGCAAGCAGCACGGGCAACGACAGTGTGGCCACGCCGATGGCGGAGTCGCCGATGCCGTAGGGGAGGATCAGGGTGCCGGCGTGCACGAGGGAGCCGCAGGAGTAGACGACGTTCGGCACATAGCCGTCCTGCTCGTCGGGCGCCGGGCTGAGCAGTGGCTCGCGGAGCTGGCCGATGATCCGGGTCGGATCTTCGAGATCGAGAAGTATGGCGCCGATCCTGTAGGTGCGCATCGGGCCGACGCCGTGGGTGAGCACAAGCCAGCCGGCGTCAGTCTCGATCGGCGAGCCGCAGTTGCCGAGCTGGAGCACCTCCCAGGTCTGGGTGGGCACCTGGTACGGAAGCGCGTCTTCCCACAGACGCAGGTTCTCAGAGAAGACAACCGTGTTCGTTTCGTGGTCGGACCTGGACAGAGCTGCGAAGCGGCCTCCGATTCGGCGAGGGAACAAAGCGAGACCCTTGTTGGCCGCGAGGTTGACGATGGGCGAGGAGGTAAAGGCGCGAAAGTCCGTCGTCTCCAGAAGCTGCTGAGCAATGTCGACGCCGTCATAGGCCGTGTAAGTGGCGAAGTAGGAAACGGCTCGGTCCCGGTGCTCGAACCGCACGAACCGGGCGTCTTCCATGCCGTTGCGTTCGGCAGCGATGGCCGGCAGGAGGACTCGCTCGGCCAGCGACGTGTCCTCTGGGAAGCGGATGTCGTAGGTCCGCTCGGCGATCCTGCGCATGAGCGAGATGATCGACCCGTCCTGTCTGCGGGTCGCCAGCTGGGCCTGAAGTCGGGTCAGCCGCTCCTCGAGCTCAGCCACGGTGAATTGCTCGCCGAGTGCGTCGAGGACGTAGTCGGCGCTCTCCCCGTCGCTGCGGAGTCGACGAAGCTCGCTCCGGAAGACGACGGCGTCGAGAGGGACGGTTTCGGTCAATCCTCTCGTCGCGAACCGCGGCGCGGCCTCGATGTTGACTTTGCCGCGGTCGTCGACCGTCCCTGTCCGGAACTCGATGGAAGACCGATGTCCCTCCCCGATCGCCCGGACGCTCATCACAAAGCGCAGGCTGCCCTCCGGTATGCCGGTCTGGTCCGGATGGGCCACCATGCTGGGGTTGCAGAG
>PMZN01000127.1:7218-9501 GCA_003170375.1 Acidimicrobiaceae bacterium
CGAGACACTACAGCTGAGGTGCGGGGCTCCTGCCGGTCGAATCCCTCTCGCCCAGGCACGAAGAGCATCGTGACGACCCGGGATCGGTCCGCGGCGAGGCGCTGGGCGCTGCGCCGGACGCCGCCGCCCGTGACCGTCGGGTTCACCGCGGTGCCGTCACAAGCCGATGCGCATGTTGCAGCGTCGAAAGCAGGGCCANNGTCCGTCGTTGTCTCCGAGGAACCAGGCCTCTGCGGCGCCGAGACCGTCGACCCAGCGCCGGTCGCCGTCGACGGTCGCCGCGCGGGCGCAGGCGTCGGCGAGCGCGGCCACTTCAATGGGCTGCTGGTCGAACGCAGGCCGGATATCGCCGGGTCCTGCGCCGCCTACGGGCGTGACGGACAGGTGACAGTCCACCGTCTCGTGGTCAAGTAGCCACGCCAGGAGATCAAGGCCGTGTTGCAGCAGCATCGGTCGGTCCAGTGCCGCGCCAGCGGCGATCATCGCCTCCGGCACGACCGCGTTGGCGTAGCGGAGCCGAGCCTCCGGCCAGGGCCAGGCGGCATTGGCTTGGGGTGGCGCCAAACCGTCCGCGGCATCACTCAGCAGTGCGCGTGCCCCACGATGGTGGGGCTCCACAGCAAGCAACTCGGCTGCTCCCAACGCGGCAAAAGCCATCGCACGCGGGTAGGGCGATCGCTGCTGTACCGCGCGCTCGAACTGTGCAGTGGCCACCTCGCGTAGCCAACCGTCGTCGCTGTGCGACGCCGCGGTGCCGAGGCCCCAGATGCTCCTGCCCCAGCAGTCCTCCACCGCCGGGCGGTCCTCCCAGCGACCCCGACGGCTCAACCGGTTCCGGTAACGGCCGTCGACGCCCTGCGCGTCGATCAGGAACCGAAGGCTGGTCCTGGCGAGGTCGCGTACCGTCGGCGCGGGGGACGGTTCTCGTGCGGCGACGACGAGGACCCGGGCCACGTCGTCGGTGCAGTAGCCGAGCCCTCGCCTGGGCTCGCCGTATCGGGCGTGCTCGAAGGTGCCCCGATCGTCGGTCATTCGGCAGAGGTGGTCGAACTTGGGCGCCACCGTGCCGGTCACACCAATGCCGGGTCTTTGCTAAGGAGGTGGTTCGCCAGGCCCACGTACGCACCTGCGACCACCGACCAGCACATGCTCGGTGCCAGTCGTGACGCTTCCGCCGCCATGCGGTCGGCGAGCCCTGGCTCTACGAGCACCCGGCGCAGGGCTGATACCAAAGCTGCCGGGTCGTCACGGTCGACGATGATGCCCGCGCCGCTGGCCAACAACTCGACGGCGTGGGGAAAGGCCGTGGCAACCACAGGCCTTCCTGCAGCGATGGCCTCGACGAGCACGCCGGAGGTCACCTGGTCCGTAGAGTCGTAGGGCAGTACGACCACAGCGCTCGACTGGATCAGTGCCGTGTGGGACGCCACATCCCGGTAGGCGGCGTCGAAGAAGACCGACGCGCCAACCCCGTTGCGCGAGGCCTGTTCAATGAGGGCGTGACGGTAAGCCTCGCCGTTGGCGGCGAGCACCTTCGGATGGGTCTGGCCCGCCACGAGGTAGCGAGGTCGCGTCGGAAGGCGATGCAATGACCGCATCGCGTCGATCACCCGCTCGATGCCTTTGCCCGGTCCGATCAGGCCGCAGGTCAAGATCGTCGGCCGAGCCCCAGGCTCGTGCTGGGCGCGGCCCGTAGGGATCGCCGCCCCATGCGGGATGGTCGTAACTATCGCCGGGTCGATGTCGAACCGGCTGCATAGTCTCGCCCGGGCCGCGTCCGACATGACGACCACATGGTCCGCCATCGCGGCGACCGCGACGAGAGTGGACCGCTGGTGCGGAGTGGGNNCCATAGAGGCCGTACTCATGCTGCACGATCGCCACGTCGCACCGGTTGAGCAGCTCCGAGCTGGCTGCCACGGACCGAGGAGAGCCATTCACGAGCTCTCCGATGACCCGCGTGCTCGAGGCGGGCGATCCGTCTGCCACCCGTACGATGCTCACCTCGGCGCCGTTTGCGATCAGGCCGGCAGCAAGAGCTGTGCTGAATGTCGCCATCCCGCACGCGGTCGGGGGGTAGGTGCTGAGTATCCCGAAAGACGGGATACGAAAGCGCCCTCCGCCAAACGGCGGGGTGGGTGGACTTGGGAGGCGCACGGAACTCCTCGATGTTGCTCGGTCGAGGCGTCGAACCTGCACGGGGCGATAACCGGTGGTCCTGAACGACCGTCCTGCCCAAGCGAAGCGACTCTCCCAAGGGGAACTACCAAGACAAGATTACCG
>PMZN01000152.1 GCA_003170375.1 Acidimicrobiaceae bacterium
GCGACTCCGGTGGCGAGAGGGAACGGCTCACCGAGGCTGTCGACGATCCGTTGGGCGATCACCTCCACTACATCCAGCGACGCCGCCTGCTCCAGCAGGATGGCGAACTCGTCGCCGCCGAGCCGCGCGACGGTGTCAGTGGCGCGGACACAGTTGTTGAGCCTGCCCGCCGCTTGGACGAGAAGCTCGTCCCCGGCGCCGTGGCCGAATGTGTCGTTGATCTTCTTGAACTCATCGAGGTCGATGTACAGAAGGAAGACCAGGTTCCCCGCGCGCGCCGCGCGGTGAAACGCGCCCTCGATGTGATCCACGAACAGTGCGCGGTTGGCAAGGCCGGTGAGCGGATCGTGAAAGGCCTTGTGCACCAGCTCGTCCTGAGCGCCTTCCAGCAGGGCCAGGTCCTCGTGCAGGCGACCGTTCTGCAGCGCAAAGGCGAGTTGCTTTGCGAGTGTGCCCAACAGCTGTAGGTCGGTTTGCTGGAAGTCGCCGACGAACTTGTCCCGGTGGGCCACGACGAGATAGCCGAGGGAGGGGGCGTTGTCCGCAGCGGGGACTGCCACGCCCATTCCCGTTGGCCGGTCATCTGATGCGATGTACCGCGACAGCGGTGTGTCCAGGCCGAGATTCTTGGTGACCAGGATGTTGTCGGTGGCGAGCGTGTCCGCGAGGCCGGGTGGCAGGGACTCGACGGGGGTCGCCTCCAGGACTTCGGCGGCCACGCCGTTCACGGTCCTGGTGACGAGCGCCGGGTTGCCCGGCGCCGAAGGCAGCAGCGTGAGCTCCACAAGTGTTGCGTGGAACATCTTGGCGATGTGGCTCAGGAAGTCCACGGCGCCCGTGTGGACGCTCTTGGAGTGGCTCAGGATCCGGGTCGCTGCGAAGAGGTTCTCGATGTCGCTCAGCTGTCTACGCCTCGTTATCTGTGCGCGATAGGCGGCGATGCTGAGCAAGACCGGGATCGGGATGGTCAGGAGCACGACCGGCGCGGCAACGGCCATGACCAGGACGATCGTTGCGATCACGCCGTTGCCGAGTGCTACGAGCGCTACTACGGGGGCTGTGGAGGCCAGCCCCTCGGTGACGATGGTGAAGTCGGCTTCGGACAAGTACATCGCCGCGGATATCTCGATGTTGGAGAGCTCGTTGAGCAGGGTCACTGTCAACAGGTAGCCGACGACGCTGCGCAAGGAGAAGATCGCATTCGGCTGAACCATGAAACGCAACGCCGCGTAGTACAGAGGGATCGCCAGCAGTTGGGATCCGAAGTTGAAGATCACCTGCACGGGCGCCCGCTTTTGCGCAGCCTGAACGATCCCGAGGCTGCATGCCATCGCCATTGCCGTCAGGAACGGGCTGGTGCCCAGGATGGCCACGATGAGGACTGCTTCATTGAGCGTCAAGACGACGTTGGTCCTGCGGATGGGGAGCTCCACGCTCGCCAGCTCCGCGGCCGTGGCGAGGAGGAAGATTCCCCACCATGGGATCGCCGGGACGTTGCTGGCCGATATGGCAGGGGCGAGGCGCAACGGCCCGAAGGCGACCACCAGCCCACCGGCGAGGACGAGGGCGACGTACAGCCAGAGCCGAACGGGCTGACCGAAGACGCGGCGAGGAGAACGGGTCAGCGGCGCTCCGGCTTCAGCTTGCGCTGCCATCTCGCGGCCTTCTTGGACGAGCACGCGAGCAGCGGGAGGGACCGGCGACCGGTGGAGGTTCTCGTTGTCGCAGGCACCGTGTCCAACCCGGGACGGCACCTGCGAGATAGGCGTCGTAAGCACTCGACCCAGCTGCTCCGAACCGAACTTGGCGCATGTTGGCGATCCGTCTTCAGCTGATCCTGCGCACCGAGGTCCGCGCTGCCGGGGCCGGCACCACTGCCGGGAAGAGACCGAATTCCAAGCCCGACGACTCGACGCCGCGAACGCGCGCTTCCGCAAGGCCAGTTCGGTCGATCAAGAGGACCGCCCTTCTCCAAAGATGTCGAAAGGCTCTCGCACGGTCCATGCTCCTCGCAGCGCGGTCGTGAATACAGTTCTTCTCATCCTCTCTTATCGGACGAGATACACCCTGACTTTAGGCGTCAACTCGTTCCGAACGAGATGTCCTGGACCGTTGCACGTAGGTCAGGCGTCCCAGCGTGAGCGGGAGCGCCGGGGCGGAGCGAGGGCCGGCGGCGGCCGTCCTTGCAGGATCAGCGGTGCACGGTCGACATGTCCGGGTAGCGGTCCCCGGCGGCGGCCCCGGGCGGGAAGGCCTGGTCCAGGCCGCCGAGCTCGGCGGGGGTGAGCCTGACCTCGTCGGCGGCAGCGTTCTCCTCGAGGTACCGCCGGCGCTTGGTCCCCGGTATGGGGACGACGTCATCGCCCTGTGCGAGCACCCAGGCGAGAGCGACCTGGGACGGCGAGACACCTTTTTGTGCCGCGATCTCCCGGACTTGTTCGACCAAGAGCAGGTTCTTCTCGAGGTTCTCCGCCGCAAAACGCGGGTTTCGGCGACGGAAGTCGTCCTGCGCGAGATCGTCGACGGTGCGGATCGACCCGGACAGGAAACCCCGGCCGAGGGGTGAGTACGCGACGAAACCGATCCCGAGCTCGCGCACGGTGTCGAGTACGCCGTTGGTCTCCGGGTCCCGCGTCCAAAGCGACCATTCTGTCTGGAGCGCAGTGATCGGGTGTGTGGCGTGCGCACGGCGGATCGTCTCCGGAGCTGCCTCGGAGAGCCCGAGGTGGTGGACCTTGCCGGCGGCGACCAGCTCGGCCATTGCACCGACGGTCTCCTCGATCGGCGTCTTCGGGTCCACCCGGTGCTGGTAGTAGAGGTCGATGTGGTC
>PMZN01000113.1 GCA_003170375.1 Acidimicrobiaceae bacterium
GGGGGTCACGAGGTCATTAGCCGCTTCTCTGAGCAGAGCGGCCAGCGCCTCCGAAGGAACCTCGGAGAAGACGTCACCCACAAGATCCAGCAAGCCCATGACGGCTTTGAAGCCGCACGCCATGCGCACGCGGTCTCGTAGAGCGATCTCCTGATTGGAGAGAGCCGAATGGACCCACTCCTCCAGCAGGTCGTGCTCGGACACGTGGCGTTCCTTGTGCAGGAGCGCTATGGCGGTCCGGTTGCGCTCTTGGAGGACAAAGAGGTCGTGATATTCGAGAATCTGGTTGATGAGCTGGTCCAGCAGCGCCATCCAAGCTTCCGGTGACGTTGCCGGCAGCTCGATCGTGCCGAGGGCATCACGCCCGATCTGGTGCAGCCGGAAATGGAGCGCCATCAGGATGTCTTGCTTGCTGGCGAAGTGATAGTAGATCGACGCCTTCGAGAAGCCCAGCCCGTCGGCGATCTGGCGGATGGAGGTCGCGTCGTAACCCTGGGCTATGAAGAGATCCAGGGCTATGTCGAGGATCCGCTGCCGCGTGCCGGCCTGCCCCGTTGGGCCACCCTCCGCAGGCGACTCTCGGTCCCTCTCACTGGTCACGGTGTGCGACACGTCCCTGGTCACGCTCGCAATCTACTTGACGGTCGGTCAGAAATGACTTACTATCCGTTCGGTAAGTATAGGCGAACCACCGACTGACAGGAAGACGATGAAGAAGCACATTCCAAGTGTCGTGCTCGTTGCGCTGGTGTGTGTCGGGCTGTCCGCGGGTCCCGCGTTCTCGGCCGCACCGGGGAATACGAAGAAGGTCACGTTTTCCAGCAAGTACTCCGGCAAGGCCTCGCTGCTCATCAACAACGGCAAGGCAACGATCTCTTCGATCACGGGCTCGGGCAAGAACTCGTTGTTCGGTGCCAGCAAGGTCAGCGGCAGCGGATCCGCCGCCGCTTCGCAGCAGTGTGACCCGTTCGGCGGGAAAGGCAGCATCGCAGGTGGTGCGAACAAGATCACCTTTATCGTGACCCGGTCCAGCTCGCAGCAGGGGTGTGCCAACGGTGAGAGCGGTCCAGTAACGGTCACGTTCCACGGTGTCGCCGTGGCTACCGGAGGCAACGGCAAGGCCAATGGCGCGACCGGCAGCCTCAAGTTCAACGGCAGCCTCAAGCTCGGTGGAACCAGCGGATCCCAAGACGGCTCTTTCACGGTCACTCTCAGCGGAACGCTGACTGTGAAGGGCTGACCCAGAACCTAGACGCGAAAAGAGGGAGGATGGCATGAAGAAGCTCTTGATGACTGTCGCCGCAGGACTGGTTGCGATCGGAGGTGTTGTTGCGATCGCGGTCGTCGGAGCGGGCGCGGGCGCGGCCACGGGTCACGCGGGCGCGGCCACGACAACCACGACAACGACCCTGGCCCCCCCGGTCCAGGGGACTGGACCGCACGAGGTGTTCTTCTCCATGGACACGGTCCAAGGCGGGGGTGGGACCGTGAAGCTGGCGGCCGATGCCGCCTGCTCGATGACGAACCTGTTCCAGCGGGGAGACGTCGTCGTGTTCCGCATGTACGGCGTCCACGTGACCACGGGTGGGAACGACCTGTCCAACGTGTCGGTCAAGAACGCCTATGTGAAAGTCCCGGGCCTGAAGGCAATCCCGTTGGTGTACGGCACACACCCGACCAAGCCGGCGGTGTCGTACTGGACGGCCGCTTGGCCCGTAGGAAAGACCTATCCGCTCGGGGTCGTGAACTACAGCGTTACGGTCATCACGAATCCGGTGCCAGCAGGCCTTACGCAGGCCGTCCCGTCGGAAAAGGGCGTCTTCGTGCAGCAGGACTCGCCAGAGGTGGCATCGATGCTCACGATCGAGCCCAGCTAGCAAAGCGGAAAAGGGCTCTCCCGGGCCACGTCGCCTGTCGTACGGCTAGCCGACGGCAGGCGACGTGGCCCGGGTTTTTTGCGTCTCTGCATACGACCTCCGCTGTTATGGTCGTCACCAAGACGTAAGGCTGACGCGGCAACTTCTAGTCGCGGTCGACGGACCATGAAAAAAGTGAGGGGAAGTCCGATTATGAGGCACTTGACAGAGCAGAGGCCCCGGAACGTGCTGATCGCGGTGTCGATAGGAGCTTTGGTCCTGTTTTCTTGCGTTGCAACTGCCAGCGCCGCAACTGCCGGCAAGCGCTCCGATCGAGCTGCGTCTCCGAACGCGGTCGCGACAGGAGTGAGTTTCACGACACTCCGGTCACCGGCGATCCCGGGCGTCAGCAAGCTTCCCGGCCCAATCGCGAGCCCGGCGCGGCCGAGCCCGAACATGGGGATTCTTCAGGTGAATCCCGATGAGGGCATCGCCGGGGCTCCGATGACGATCTCCGGTTCGCACCTGCCTGCGAACACGAATGTCGAGCTCACTTGGTCGACTGCGAATGCCACGTGGCTCGTGCAGTCCCAGCCGGACACGGTGAACTACCTCGGTCGCGCGGACACGGTGTTCGCAGTGGTGCTCGAGACGACATCCACCAATGCCAGTGGCGCTTTCCGCGTGTCGCTCAAAGCGCCCCAGGACTGGGGTGGTCTGCACGACATCTATGCCGTCGTCAAGGGCGTAGAGGACGCTCATGGCGGGTTCATCACGCTGCGAACGGTCACGGTCACGCCGAGGAGTGGTCCCGTTGGGACACCGATCACGATCACCTACAGCGGCC
Source organism: Acidimicrobiaceae bacterium (assembly GCA_003170375.1). Classification (GTDB taxonomy): domain Bacteria; phylum Actinomycetota; class Acidimicrobiia; order Acidimicrobiales; family Bog-793; genus Fen-455. The sequence continues at coordinate 2,704 of PMZN01000113.1, forward strand.
TCGGAGCGACCTTGTACACGGGCGGGGCATCCCTTCTCTGGGACAACCACTACGTGGGCGAGATGATGGCCAACTGGACGCGGGGCGTGGCGCGAGCGACCATCCGCGCCGCCGGGCCGGTGGGCAGGCACACCATCCAGATCGGGAACGCCATCAGCTACTTGTACCTGAACGTGCCGCAGTCGCCGATTCCATACACGAACGGTGCCACGGTCAGCTTCACCGTGACAAAGGACAACGGTCCGCCGCCCGCCTCCATGGACTGGCCGGTCAACGTCGCTCCGACGCTAAGTGCCCGAACAACACTGCAAACGAGCGGCCTTTCGGCCAACAGCGGCGTGAAGGCCGCGCTCGCGTCCACGAGCGGCCGGGTGAACACCAAGGTCGATCTCACGGCGTCGGGGCTCTCGTCGGGATCTCGCGTGCAACTGGTCTGGTCCACGGTCGTCGGCAATCGCGTCAACTGCAAGAGCACGTGCTGGATCTTCGTGTCGCAGCCTCTGGGTTACACGACTCCATCTGGCGGGTCGCTCCAATCGAGGATCAAGGTTCCCGACGGTCTCGGCGGCTGGCACGTCGTGCAGCTCGTGCAGAAGGGCCGCATCCTCGCCCAGGTGCCCTTCTACGTCGAGGAGAGCATCGTCGGACGGGGAGTGTCCTCGGTTGTCGTGAAGGAGGGCCAGCCCTTCACGATTCATCTGGAGGGCGTCGGCTGGACACAGCTCGACAACACCGTCACCGTCGACTACGACAACAGCTACATCGGATACGGGTGCGGCTTCAACTCGAACGGCGATGTTCTGCTGCATCTGAATGCCACCGGAGGACCCGGGACGCACCTGATCGACCTCTACCCGATGCTGTACACATTGTCGCCGTCGTTCGCGGCGACTCCGTACGGCATGGTGCCAGTTCTCACCTACGCGCAGGACGAGCCCGGTCTGGCGATCGGCTATCACCTGCCAGCGTTCAGGCTGGCGATCACCGTCGTGAAGTAGCCGCTGGCTACGCGCTCGTCAGGGGGTCTTGCCTCTCGCGCCCGGCAAGCGGCGAGACCTCCACGCCGGCGAGCCGGGCGACCGGCGCGGGAAGCCACCAATTCCAGCGTCCCAGCAGCGCCATCAGGCTCGGCATCAAAAGGCCACGGACGATCGTCGCATCGAGCAGGACTCCGAGCGCGAGCCCGGCGCCGAGCTCCTGCAAGCCGGCCACGTGCCCGGCCACGAGCCCGGAGACGGCCGCGACCATGATCAAAGCCGCGGCGCTGACTACCCGGCCCGTGTGCGTGAGCCCGTCTGTCACGGCGCGTGTGTTGTCACCGCAGTTGTCCCATGACTCCCGCATGCGCGTGACGAAGAAGACCTCGTAGTCCATCGAGAGGCCGAAGAGCATCGCGAAGAGGAAGATCGGGACCCACCCCTCGATCTGAGAGACGCGGTAGAGGCCGAGCACGTCGGCTCCGATGCCGAAGCGGAAGATCACGACGAGCAGTCCGTAGGCCGCGGCAACGGAGACCGCGTCGAGGAGCACGGCCATGAGCGGCAGCAGGAGGGAACGGAACGCGCGCAGCAGCACGAGGTAGGCGAGTGCCAGGACGAGGAGAACGATCCAGGGAAAGCTTCCGTAGACGCGCGTGAGGAAGTCGGCCCCCTGAGCCGGCGCACCGCCGACGTAGACGCGCAGGCTCGACGGGAAATGGGCGCCGGGAAGGAACTGAGAACGGATCTGGTGCACGAGCTTCTGGGTCGCCTCTTGACCGAAGTCGTGCCGCCCGACGACGATCATGCGACGGTACCGGCCGGACGAGTCGACGTAGGGCGCCCGCGAACCGATCGCAACGACGAAGACCTCGGGATCGTTGAGAAGCTCGTGGGCGAGCCGGAGCGTCGCAGCGGAGATCGCCGGCGCGGTCGCCCTGCCCGGAGCGCCGGCATCGAGGACGACTTCGATCGGAGTGATCACTCCGGGGCCGATCCGATGGCGCAGGAGGGCCAGAGCGCGGGCGGACTGGATGTTCTGTGGGATCGCGACAACCGACCCCGGTGTGAGCTGGAGCCAGACAGCCGGCATAGCCGCTGCGACGAGCACGGCAACTGAGCCGGCCAACACGACGATCGGGCGGCGCATGACCATGCGCGCGAGCCGCGACCAGAGCCCGCGCTCGCCGACACGCGTTGCCCCGGGACGGGAAGCGCGAACCGTCTGCATGCCGTGGCGCCCGAGCAGCGACAGGAGGGACGGCTGCAGCGTGAGCGCGGCGACGACCGAGACAAGCGGGACAACAAGGCCTGCGAAGCCGAGGGAGCGGACGAACGGCACCGGGACGATGAGGACGACCGAGAGGCCGATGGCAACCGCGACGCCCGAGAAGAGCACCGTTCGGCCGGCACTTGCCATCGTGGCCACGATCGCGTCGTCCACCGGTCGTTCCTCGTCCGCCAGCTCGTGTCTGAACCTGTGCACGATCAAGAGCGAATAGTCGACCGCGAGCCCGAGCCCGATGAGCTGGACGAGGTTCGGGACATAGAGCACCATCA
>PMZN01000118.1 GCA_003170375.1 Acidimicrobiaceae bacterium
GCCGGCCGCGACAGCGCGCTGACCAAGCCAACGGGGCGCATGAGCGCGCCGGTGATCCATGGGGATGACGGCACCCTGACTGACCGCGTCGGACCGGGACGATGACTCCCGTTCAGGCAACTGCACGAGACCTAAGTCCCCTGCAATTCTCACTCTTCACGCCGAGTTCATGCAGAGTTAATCGCGCAGAACAGGATTCCGAGTGGAGGACTCATCCCCACTTGTTAGAACGGTCAAGTGACCGATTCCTCCGTTAGCGTCCACCCGAAGAGACGATCCCGACCGTGTTCGGCAGCTCCAATGCGGATCGCGCTCGTGGCCCATGACAACAAGAAGTCGGACCTCGTCGAATGGGCGCGCGCCAATAGGACCACCCTCTCGCATCACACGCTCCTCGCCACCAGCAGCACTGGAGAGGTGCTCGAAGCGGAGCTGGAGACTCCGGTGGATCGCATGCACAGCGGTCCGCTTGGCGGCGACCTTCAGCTCGGGGCGAAAATCACCGAGGGCAACATCGACCTACTGTTCTTCTTCTGGGATCCACTGGAGCCGCAACCTCATGACCCCGATGTGAAGGCGCTCCTGCGCATAGCGGTGGTCTGGAATATCCCGGTGGCGTGCAACCGTGCAACCGCGGACTTTCTGATCACATCACCGCTGTTCGACGGTGAATACGACAGAGCTGTGCCGGAGTACGCGGGAACGAACAAGCCGCCGGATTTCCCGCCAAGTGATCCAGTGGACGAGCTGCCGGATTCCGGTCGCCTCCGGAGCTGACCGGCCGGGCGCGCAAGGCCCCGTTGTCCCGCCCCAATCAGAGGCTCAGACCACGCAGTTCCTGCATCGTCCGGCCATGGCGAAATGGTGGGGGTCGATGGAGAACCCGTAGCGAGCCTTCACCGAACTGGCGAATGCGGCGAACAGCTCGTTCGGTGTCTCGGTCACGGCTCCGCATAGCTCGCAAACCAGGTGGGAGTGGCCAACAGGCGATAAGTCGTAGACCGCCCTGCCATGCCCCAGGTGCGAATGGCTGACGACTCCGAGCTCTTCCAGCTCATCGAGAAACCGGTAGATCGTCGACATGTGAACATCGAGCCCGTGCGCACGGACCCGTTTGCCGACGTCTTCAGCAAGCTCACGTGCTGTGCAATGGCCTGAACGTTCGAACAGGGTCCGAAGGACAAGCCGACGTGCCGTGGTGACACGTCCCCCGCGGCGGCGTAGCTCGGCCAGTACCAGCTCGACGGGATCGGCTTCGGCCGTTGCCTGGGCGATCGTCATACCGCCAGCATAGAGAGTTCCTGAGAATCTATTGCAGATGAGTCCCGCTTCAGTCCAGTTCGCTGTTGCGTGCAGCTCGCAAATGAGCAAGACTCCGCGTCGAGGTCGATCGACAGCTTTCGAGAGCCTTGGCGAGGAGGGGGGCATGGCAGCCACGGTCGGCGGACCCGCCGGACGCCTGAGAACGATCCAAGACGCGCTGACCCCGAGGGAGTGGGGCAGGGTCGGCGCGATGGCCGGCATCGTGATCGGCCTCAACGTGCTCGGGTGGGCCATGTTGGCCGCGGCCACGGGACACCACTACCACCTGAGCAAGACGGACGTCTTCGGGCTCGGAACCGGTGTGCTCGCCTACACGCTCGGGATGCGCCACGCGTTCGACGCGGACCACATCTCTGCGATCGACAACACCACTCGCAAGCTCATGGCTGACGGAAAGCGCCCGCTCAGCGTCGGGTTCTTCTTCTCACTCGGGCACTCGACGATCGTGTTCCTCCTGGCCGTGCTGCTCAACTTCGGCATCCGTGACCTGGACAACCAGGTGAAGTCCGGCTCGTCCGGTCTTCATCAGTGGACCACCGTCGTCGGGACGTCGGTGTCGGGTTTCTTCCTCTATCTCATCGCCGGGCTCAACATCGTCATCCTCATCTCGATCCTCCGGGTCTTCCGCGATCTTCGCAAGGGCGAGTTCGACGACAACGAGCTGGATGAGCAGCTGAACAAGCGTGGCCTCATGAACCGCTTGCTCGGAGGCTTCGCCCGCAGGATCGACACGCCGTGGAAGATGTACCCGGTCGGCGTCCTGTTCGGGCTCGGATTCGACACCGCAACCGAGGTGGCACTGCTCGTGCTGTCGGGAACAGCCGTCGCGAGCGGGCTGCCCTTTTATGCGATTCTGTCGCTGCCAGTGCTGTTTGCCGCAGGGATGTGCCTGTTCGACACGCTGGACGGCTGTTTCATGAACTTCGCCTACGGATGGGCGTTCTCGAGACCGATCCGAAAGGTGTACTACAACATCATCATCACGGGGCTCTCGGTCGCCGTCGCATTTGTCATCGGCACGATCGAGCTCATAGGGCTCTTCTCGACCGAGTTCAACTTTCACGGCGCGTTCTGGGACACAATGGCCAACTTCAACATCAATCGGGCCGGGTTCATCATCGTCGGGATGTTCGTGGTCACCTGGGTGATCGCCCTTGCAATCTGGCGTTTCGGCCATATCGAGGCACGTTGGGACCGGTCCGCCGCTCTCACCAGGGCCGAGACCGGAGCCACGGTACGAACAGAGCGCGGCCTCGAAGGTGTGGATCCCTATGAACCCGCCTGGGCCGATGTCGACTAGGTCTTTAGGGCCGCCTTTGGATCGGGACCACGATGAAGGGCTCAGCGGCAGAGTCGCCCGACTGCAGCTTTCCTATCGCACGTCGACGGCGTCGACTCCGAGCCGCGGCGTCTCAGGGGCGTCGTAGAGCCGGACCCGGATCTCCGAGTGGGGTCGGGTCGCCGTCACGCAGGTCGAGACATGGGTCCACTGGCTCCTGCCCGGGAGCGGCCCGAAGTTCACCGACGAGGACTGGCTCGGGGACTCGCCGTACAGCCAGATCGTCATTCGGCCCCGTGCTCCGGGCTGAGCGGCAGCCGTGACGACCTCGGCATCGGCGCAGAAGCTCTCACCGGCGCTGGTCGGCAGGGAGATGTCCTGGTAGATGCCCCCACCGGCGGTCGAGGCAATGATGACTCCGAAGCCGTTGCCCTCGTACGGGCTGGTGACCAGCTTGCCGGCCACCTCGATCCCGAACCGCGTGTAGCTCGTTGCCCGCCAGCTGTTACCTTCGTGGCGGTTGAAACCGCCGTTCTCCACGAAGGACTGGTGGACGTCAACGGCGTCGATGCCGAGCCGCGGCGCCTTCGGGACATCGTAGAACTGGATCCTCATCTCCGAATGCGGTCCAGTCGCGGTCACGCAGGTGGACACATGGGTCCACTGGTTCTTGTCCGGGAGCGGCCCGAAGCTCACCGAGGAGGACTCGTTCGGGGACTCGCCGAGCAACCGCAGGGTCATATGGCCCCGCGCCCCGGAATAGGCGGCCGCTGTAACGACTTCGGCGTCGGCACAGAGGCTGTCGCCGGCGCTGGTCGGCAGGGAGATGTCCTGATAGATGCCCCCACCGGAAGCCGAAGTGCTCGTGAACCCGAAGCCGTTGCCCTCGTACGGCTTGGTGACCAGCCTGCCGGCCAGCTCGATCCCGAGCTGCGAATGGCCGGCGGTTTGCCACCCGCCACCACCGCGTCGGTCGAAACCGCCGTCCTCGACCAGCGACTGGTGAACCTCGACGGCGTCGATGCCGAGCCTCGGCGTCTTCGGGGCGTCAGAGAACTGGATCCGGACCGCCGAGTGCGGTTGGGATGCCGTGACGCAGGTCGAGACATGCGTCCACTGGTTCTTGCCCGGAAGCGGCCCGAAGCCAACCGACGACTTCTGGCTCCGGGACTCACCGAGGAGCCTGAGGGTCATGGCACCGCGCGCCCCTGAGTGGTCGCCTGCCGTGACCACTTCGGCGTCGGCACAAAAACTCTCGCCCTGCTTGACGGGAAGAACGATGTCCTGGTCGTCGTGGTGGTTGAAACCGCCCTCGTCGACGAGATCGGCAGCAGGTGTGCCGGGGTCGCCTGAAACCGCGGTGGCCGGCGCCTGCAACCACCCGGTCACCGGCATGCCATGGTCCGGCTGGACGACGTCGCCGATGACGCCGAGCGTGTTCGTACCGTTGCCACCGTCCATGTTCTGCTCGAGAATGTCGATCGTCCCGTTGCCGTTAGTGACGTCCGCGGCGGTGACGACCGCGGTGTGACCCTCGTGCCACGTCGGCTCCATGCTCAGGACGTCGCCTGGTTCTGGCACGCTCGAGCCGTCGTTGGCCATCTTCTGAAGGTCGCCGCCGTCGGCACGCGAGTAGTCCGCGACGACATCTGAGCCATTGGCCGGGTAGGGCCGCACGCCGTACTCGAGGTACAGCCATCGCATCGACAGTTCGACACATTCCCACTCGTACTCTCCCCAGGCACGCGGGAAGAAGGCGACCGTCTTGTCCCAGCCGCCCCGGTTCACGCCTGGTCCGCATGCAGTGAGCCCGTCCCAGCTCGAGAGAGGGAACGACCCGGGATAGTTGTTGGCATCGCAATTCCCACTCCACCAAGCTGGGAACCGAACCGGCGGCGGGTCAGCCGTGCTGGCCGAGACCAGGATCACGTGCTGAGTCACCGGCGAAGCCGGTCCAGGCCTGATCAGGTCGCTGCTCGGCACCGTGGTGGGCGTCGAGATGTCGGTGGCCACGACTGACGTGCCGGCCGCGAAGGCCGCCTCGGCGCTGCGGTTGGAGCGAAGCGGCCCCGCCGCCTGGATGATCCAGAGCCGGCTGCCTGCGTCCGTCAGCCACGACACGACCTCGGTCGCCTGGCGGTGTGGGCCGAGCGCGACCTCGAGGATCCGAGCCGAGCCTTCGACGCTATGGCCGAAGATCAGTGCCGGAGTGTGCACGGACCGGATCAAGCGCCCCGTGCCCATCGCGCGGTACTCGCCCAAATGCTGAGGTTCGACGATCCCGACACCTGCCGCCGGGGCGGCCGAGCCGAACGGGTACGCATAGATCGTGAATGCCCGGTAGGGCGCCTGGGTCACGGCGGCGGCCCCTTGAAGCACGTCGCCGGGCTTCGAAGCGACGAAGACCGCAGCTGGCAGGGCTGGGGAGCGCACAACGAGATCGACCGCGTCGACAACTGTCCGGGCCGAGTACGCACCAGCTGAGGCGTGGATGGAGGTGACGCCGAGCGGCGTCGCAAGCGCGCTCACGAGAACTATCCCCGTGACGAGCGTCTCCATTCTCCAGGTGCTTCTCTCGTAGCGCACGGAAGTCTCCCGATTGTGTCGGCCCGACCCCGGGTTGGCTCCCGGACAGTATTGCGCGCGAGCTGCACGGCTTGCCAAGTGGACATCGGGACCGAGCTCGGCCGAGCTTGCCAAGGCTCCATCTGCTGTCGTTCGCGCGCCGTTGACAAGCGGCGCGAGGCCTGGTTCTTGCGCGCGAGGACGTTGCTCGTAGGCTTGGCCACAATGGCCGACGAGCAGGAGCTCATCACCGACAGGGCAGGGACGTGAGCCCGGCAACAAGGCGCTATCGGCAGATTCGCTTCGAGTCGCCGGCTGGGGCAACCGAGCTGCTGCTAGTGCGTCACGGCGAGTCAGAGGCCGCCGATCCCGATCGGCCATTCCCGCTTGTCGACGGCAGGGGCGATCCGGAACTGTCGCAGCTGGGCCGGGAGCAGGCCGTGCTCGTTGCCGACCGCTTGGCTGCCACTCGAGTCGACGCCATCTATGTCACAAGTCTGCGCCGCACCGCCGAGACAGCGGCTCCACTCGCGGCGCGGCTCAAGCTCGTACCCGAAGTCGAGCCCGCCCTGGCTGAAGTCAATCTCGGCGAGTGGGACGGCGGCATCTACCGCCAGCGCGTCGCCGAAGGCGATCCCCTCGCGCTTCAGATGCTCGAGGAGGAACGCTGGGATGTGATTCCCGGCGCCGAGTCCAATGCAGCCGTCGCAGCGCGCGTCGGTCCGGCGATCGCACGTATCGCGGAACGCCACGCCGGTGAGCGCGTCGTGTGCTTTGCGCACGGCGGCACGATCGGGGCCGTCCTGGCAATCGCGACCGGATCCCGGCCGTTTGCCTTCAACGGCTCCGACAACGGCGCTATCTCGAGCATTGTGATGGCCGGACCGCGCTGGCTGCTGCGTGGTTTCAACGACAGGTCACACCTGGAGCGACACAACCCTCGCGTACGCTCCGATTCATGACGTGGAACGAAGGTCCGCTGCTGGGGTTTGATCTGGAGACGACCGGCGTCAACCCGCGCTCGGACCTGCCGGTCCAAGTGGCCCTGATCCGTTGGGAGCCGTACGGAAGTGGCTACCGCAACGTGTTCATCGTCGATCCGGGATGTGAGGTTCCCTCCGGAGCGGAGGCCGTCCATGGGATCTCGACACAGAAGGCCCGGCAGGAAGGTTGCCCGCTCGGCGAGGCCGCGGCAATCGTGCACGCGGCGCTCGGCAAGGCACAAGCGGACCGCGTGCCGGTCGTGGCCATGAACGCGAGTTTCGACATCACGATCGCTGCGATGCTGTTCCGCAGCTTCGGGCTGGAGCCGATTGAATGGCGGGCACTCGTCGACCCCCTCGTCATCGACCGCAAGGTCGACTGTTTTCGGGCCGGCAAGCGCCGGCTGGACGCTCTCTGTGAGATCTACCAAGTCGCGCTTGGCAGCCCGCATGACGCGGGGAGCGACGCCGATGCGACCCTCTCGCTCGCTCGGACGATCGCTTACCGGTATCCGGAGATCGCCAAGTACGAGATCGGCGAGCTGACCAAGCTTCAAGCCGGCTGGCACCGGGAATGGGCGCTCGAATACGACTCATGGTGCCGGGAGAACGGCGAGCCGGGACTTGCTCTTGAGGAGTTCTGTTGGCCTATGCGCGAGGTCCTCGACTTGCACGGTGCGCCCAGTCGCTGAACGGGGCTGGCCACTTTCGCCGACGAGCCTGTCAGTATCGGCTCGCCGGCACTGACCGCCTCAACTCGGGCCAGGCCTCAGCACGGCGTGGGGTCGTAGGACGCTGATGCGTTGTTATAGATCGGCGCCTCGCCGGCTGGAGTCGGCGCGATCGTTGTGACAGTTGTCTGGTTCGATGTCGTCGTCGTAGCCGAAGCGCCGCTCGCCGGGATCGTCGTCGAAGTCGCGCTCGCCAGGATCGCCGTCGAAGTCGCGCTCGCCGCGGCCGTCGAAGTCATGCTCGCGGTGGTCGCCGTCGAGCTTCCGCCCGGTGAGGTCGTGGTGGTAGTCGCCGGGGACGCCGTCGCAGACGTGCCGAACGCGAGGAAGTTCTTGATCACCACATCGTCAGCGGCAGCGGCCGGCAGCAACACATCGGCGCCCCCCGAGGTGATGTAGGGACCGACGGTTGGAAGAGTCACGGACTTGAGCGACCCAGGCGGGAAGTTGTGGAACTCCCTCGCCAAGTTCACCATCGTGCCTTCTGTCATGGTCTCGTCAATCGTCAGGTTGTGAGCCGCGGCGCTGATGAAGCCGGTCAACGCGATGGGGTTGGTGATCTCGGCGTTCAACTGGTGGATCACCGCCCGGAAGAACGCCTGCTGGTTGCGGATCCTGGTGAAGTCGCTGCCGTAGTCGTTGTACCAGACTCCTTTGACTTCGTACTGAAGATTCCGGCTGCGCACCAGGGCGAGAGCCTGATTGCCGTTGACGACCTGACAACCGGTCTTCAGGACGCGAAGACCGGTCGGGTTCGTAGCCTGGCCGTTCACGTACTCCCGGTCCCTCAACGGATCCTTGAAGGCCAGGTGGATGCCACCGATCGCATTCACCATGTTCTGCAACCCGGGGAAGTTCACCTCGACGAAATAATTGACAGGAATACCGAAGTCCTGCGCGATCGTCTGCACCAGCAGNNGGTATCGACAACATCTCGATCTCGTGCGCGGCCGGGACGACACGGACAAGGATGATGACGTCGCTGCGCTGGCCTCCCGTGTCCGCCCCGCACCCGAAGGACTTGCACTCGCCGGCGTTGTTGACAAAGGCGCGCGAGTCGGAACCGGCCGCCAGGACCGTGAAGGGCAACCCGGGCTTGGGATGCGCGAGATTGGGTACGTCGACCTTCTTGATCTGGTGGAACTGGTAGTCGAGATAGAAGAAGCCACCGAGACCGACGGCGACGATGAGCAGCACGACCACTCCGCCGGCGATCATGGCGCGCTTGGTCCACCGCCTGCGCTTGGACGGGCGGGGTCGGTTACCGCGCCCGTCGGCCGTCGGTGCCCGCCTGCCGGCTGCCTTCTTGCTGCCGGATCCACTGCCGGCCATGGTGCCACCGAGGTTGGGTGAATCGCCGACAGGTTCTTGGGCGACGGGGCCGGACTGCTCACCCCGAGATGAATACGCGTCAGGGTCGGGCAGCTCGCCGTCGAAGGGTACGTCAGGCACGGCACTGGAGGTTACAGCTTCTTTGGCCGAACCTTGATTCGCCCGGCTGGGTTGGTGAAGGAGCGGAGCTCTCTCAAACCCTCGCCAAGTCCCCGAATTTCGCGTAGTTGGCGATGAAAGCCAGGTGCGCGGATCCCGTCGGGCCATTCCGGTGCTTGGCAACAAGCACCTCGGCGGTCCCTCGGTCGGCAGAGTCCGGGTTGTAGACCTCGTCGCGGTAGATGAACATCACGACGTCGGCGTCCTGCTCGATGGCGCCGCTCTCTCGAAGGTCCGCCAGCATCGGCCGCTTGTCCGCCCTCGCTTCGAGACCTCGGGACAACTGGCTGAGCGCCACGACCGGCAATTGCAACTCGCGCGCAAGAATCTTGAGCCCTCGGGATATCTCAGAGATCTCGACCTGGCGGTTCTCGGCCGACGACCGGCCCGTCATGAGCTGGAGGTAGTCGATGACGACGAGGCCGATGCCGTCCGACGATCGCATCCGACGCGCTTTGGCCCGGATATCCATGATGGTCACGTTCGGGTTGTCGTCGATGAACAGCGGCGCCGTGTCTATGCGGCCGATGGCGCTCGAGATGCGGGGCCAGTCGCTGTCGAGCAGCCGACCGTTACGTAGCTTGGTGACGTCGAGACGCGCCTCTGCAGCCAGCACGCGCTGCGCGATCTCCAAGTGGCTCATCTCGAGCGAGAAGAACAGCACCGGCACGCCGTGGTTCGAGGCTGCGTTCGCCGCCAGCCCGAGTGCGAAGGCCGTCTTTCCCATCGACGGCCGGGCACCGACGACGATCAGATTGGAGGGCTGCAGGCCCGACAGAAGGTAGTCGAGCTCGCCGTAGCCGGTGGGCACACCGGTAATCGTCTCGCCTCTGTCGTAGAGGTGGTCGAGGCGTTCAAGGCTCTCGGTCAGAAGGTCCTTCAGTGACCGCACGGTGTCGGACGTGCGGCGCTGGGCGACGTCGAACACCAGCGCCTCGGCCTGGTCGAGCGCTCCGGCTATGTCGGTTGGAACCTCGTAGCCGATCTCGGCGATCTCGTGCGCGACCCCGATCAGGCGGCGGAGCAGCGCGTGCTCTTGGACGATGCGCGCGTACCGGCTCGCACTCGAGATCGCCGGCGTGTTGGCCTGCAAAGCGATGAGCGCCGCTGCTCCGCCCGAGGCGTCAAGCACACCGACTCGACGCAGCTCCTCGGGGACCGTCACATAGTCTGCAGGCTCACCCCTGGCGTACAGCGAAGTGATGGCCTCATAGATGTGTGCGTGCGACGGTTTGTAGAAGTCCTCGGCGCTGACCTGTTCGACCACGACTGCGATCGCATCGCGCGAAAGCAACATGGCCCCTAGCACGGATTCCTCAGCATCAAAGTTGTGCGGCGGTACTCGCGAGCCGCCCGCAGTCACGACCGTCGCCGACGGGCCCGAGCCGCGCCGGCGCCGCGACATGTCGGGAACGGGTTGCAGAACGGTCATCACATTAAGGATGACCGCACGGGCCTGGGGGACGCTAGAGCCGGATCTTGTGGATTACCGGCCGAATTCCTGGAAGATCCTGTGCACGGAGCGTGGACAAGTGTCCCCGCACCCTCGTGGGCGATAGTGCGGGCGACGACGGGCAGGTCAAGCTCGAAGCGACGGGCCAGGTGCGCAACCACGGCCACATCCTGACATCCGCCTGTATCACCGCCATCGGGACGGAGCCACAGTCAGCTCGAGCCCACGACCTCCAAGGTCAAGCGGAACTCGACCTCCGGATGGAGGCGCACTCCCACCTCGTGGGAGCCGAGGGTCTTGATGGCTTCGTCAATGACGAGCCGACGCCTGTCGAGCTCGAGTCCGGACTGACGGCTCACTGCGTCGACGATGTCAGAGGCGGTGACGGAGCCGAACAACCTGCCTTCGCTTCCGGATCGTGCCTCGATACGAAACACGATCGGGACGAGCTTGCGGGCGATCGCCTCGGCACCTTCACGGTTGCGCGCATCTTTCAGGTCGCGTGAACGACGCATCGAGGCAGCCTGGTCTTCGATGCCCGCGCTAGCGACGATCGCGCGACCTTGGGGTACAAGGTAGTTCCTCGCGAATCCGTCGGAGACGTCGGTGATGTCCCCGCGCTTTCCGACGCCCGGTATGTCGGTACGCAGCACGACCTTCACGGCTCACCCGCCTCGTCCTCGGTGGCGACAAGCGCCAGTGGCTCGAGCTCCGAGTCCTCGAGCTCGTCTCCGGGCAGGGTGTCGGTCAGTACCTCCAGCTCCGGCTCGTCCGGAGATTCGGCGCGCGATGCACCGCGGCCGCCGGTGGCACCGCGGCCCGCGCCGCGTCCGCCGGGCCGCTCGCTTGTCGTCCTCTGGGTGAACGGAAGAAGCGCCAGTTCCCGAGCAGTCTTGATTGCCAGAGCAACCTCACGCTGGTGCTGGGCACAGTTGCCAGACACCCGCCGGGCACGAATCTTGCCCCGATCGGACATGAACTTGCGCAGCAGGTTCACGTCTTTGTAGTCGACCCAAGTGGCGTGCTCCTTGCAGAAGATGCAGATCTTCTTCTTCGTGCGCCGACCAGTCTCCTTCGGAACGCGCCGGGTACCACGGTCTCGATCATTGTTCCGCGCCATCTAAAAGGGCTCCTCGTCGTACGCCGCGAACGCCTCGCCCGCGGCTTGAGCTGCGGGTTGTGAAGCCGGACGGGTGGCGGTGCCACGACCGCTGCTGCCGCCAGGACCACTGTCGGAAGGTCCGCGCCTCTCGTTCTTCACCACTTGCGCGGTCGCCCAGCGGAGGCTCGGACCAAGCTCATCGGCCACCACTTCGATCTTCGACCGCTTGTCACCTTCTGCCGTCTCCCAGCTGCGCTGCTCAAGTCGGCCGGTAACGATCACCCGTGCTCCACGAGTCAGGGTCTCGCTCACGTTCTCCGCCATTTCGCGCCAGCACACGACGTCGAAAAAGGAGGTCGCTTCCTCCCACTCTTGCGTCTGGCGATTCTGCCAGCGGCGGTTCACTGCCAAGCCAAAGCTCGCTGTGGCTTGCCCGTTCGGGGTGAATCGCAGTTCAGGGTCACGGGTGACGTTGCCCACCAGCGTGACGGAGTTCCCATTCGACATTTCATTCGCTCCAGTTCGCTCAGCTCGCCGCTTTGGCCCGGGCAGCCTTGCGAATGGCAGTGTCCCGCCGTTTCGCTTCAGCTCGAAGGGCGCGTCCACTCTGCCTGTCCGGTTGCCGGAGCACCTTGTGGCGAAGCACGATGTCATCAAGAGTCAGCATTCGGTCGAGCTCAGCCACAAGGGTTGGCTCGGCCGTGAACTCGATAAGGACGTAATAGCCCTCGCTGCGGTGCTTGAGCTCGTACGCGAACGTCCGGCGGCCCCAACGCTCGGCGCGACCCGGGTTGCCCCCGCGATCGCGCACCAGCGACGTGATGCGATCGAGACTGGCGTTGATGTCGCCATCCTCAAGGCCGACATCGAAAATAACCATGACTTCGTAGGGCCGCACGGCGGCCTCACCTCCTCCGGACCCGGCGCGCGAGGCGCTCGGGGCCCCGGTTCTGACGGGGCAGGGGTATAGGGAACCTCATCATGGTAGCCGAGCCCGGTCGCACCTGGCGCAGGTGGTCATCCACGCTCAAAGCATCACAGGCGGGTGTGACACAAGCCGGGGGTCGGCTCAGGACGACAGACCGAGCGCCTCGCGTAGCTCTGCCGATGCATGGTACGACTCGGCTTCGGACGGATACGTTCCTGCCCGGACGTCCGCTGCCCAGTCTCTTACCGCCTCGGTGGCAATGCTGCCCAGCTCCGCGTACCGGCGAACGAACTTGGGAACGTTGCGCCCTGCGAGCCCGAGCAGGTCGTGCAGGACAATGACCTGCCCGTCGCAGGCCGGCCCCGCCCCGATGCCGATCGTCGGGATGTCGANNCAGCGGCAACTGCCTCGCGCCCTTGAACCTTGTAGCCCCCCATGGCATGAACCGACTGAGGGGTGAGCCCAAGGTGGCCCATCACGGGTATCTCGGCGTCGCAGATCGCCCGCACTGCCGGGACCCGGCGACGCCCACCCTCGAGCTTCACAGCGTGGGCACCGGCCCGCACGAGAACCGCCGCGTTGCGAACCGTGTCGCTCGCCTCGAGATGGTAGGTGAGCCAAGGCATGTCGCCTACGAGCAGAGCTCGCGGTCCAGCGCGCGCCACGGCTCCGACGTGATGCGCGAGGTCCTCGATCCCGACATGGAGAGTGTCCTCCCAGCCGAGGACCACCTCGGCGAGGCTGTCGCCGACGAGGATGATGTCGACGTCGGCTTGGTCCACGACGCGGGCAAAGGACGTGTCGTAGGCAGTGATCATGACGATGGGTCCCGCCCCCCGGCTGCGCTTGCGAACGCGGATATCGGGCACCGTCACTTGTTCTGTCATTCTCGGACCTCCTCCCGTCCGGCGCACTTTGGCTGCCGGCGGTCAATCAGCGGCCGTTGGCTCCTGGGACGAAGACGCTCAAGAGATGGTTCCAAGCACATCCGGTGCAGACTTCGACCACGTAGCAAGCTACGTCGGCACTTCGCCTGCCTGCCTTGCGCCCGAGCTCGCGGAGATCAGCCAGCGGCAGTCCGCCTGGAGGAAGGCCGGGCCCGAACGCGAACGTGACGTGCACGAGCTGCTCGTGTTCGCAGATGGGGCACTCGGTCTCCGACTCGCGCCCTAGGTTCTTCGCGACTCGGAGCAGCTCCGGCTGGGCGTCGCACACGTCAGGCCGGCCGAGGCGACCTCGCCGGTATTCCTTCACTATCGACTCACGCATCAATCGGTACTCGATACGGCCAGGTCGCGGAAGCCCTCCGACTCCCCAACTCGACTGCGGCCCGCTCCGTACGCTCGACATCCCGGCCAGGCTACCGTGCCCACCAGCCCGGGCCCGACCGTCCGCCATCGGGGAGACGGGCCAGCCGGTTGCGCCACATCAGCCAGAACACGAACGACGAGGGAGCGAGCACCAGGACCTCGACGACCAGTGGCGTTGCGCCGAAGAAGGGCCAGAGGATCAGGGCGGTGTCCCAGAAGGCGTGCACGACGATGAACGGCCCCAGTCGTCGGTAACGCCGGTACACGAGCACGCTCGCCATCGCCCAGGCGAGAATGGGGAGAACTCCCCACCCGTAGTACACGTGGTAGGAGATCCGGACGAGAACTGCGACGACAAGGACGGCCGCAGGACGCAGGCCGCGCTGCTCGAGACGCCGGACGAGGAAGCCGAGGACCACGATCTCCTCCACCACGCCGGCTGCGACCGCAGTCGCGATCGCCACGATCGAGAAGTACCCAGGCAGGCTCTGTCTGGCTGGGACGATTGCGCTGACGTGGCCCAGCAGATACGACACGCCGAGCTGGGGAAGGAGGAAGCAGAGCAGGAACACCGGAAGCAACAACGCAAGGTCCTGCCTCGGATCTGACCGATCGAGGCCGATCACACAGGTGCCTCCCTCCCCGGAGATCCGCAGCAAGTACACGACGAGCGCGGCGGCAGCCAAGGGTTCGAGGACCAGCAGGAGATCGAGCAGAAACGAATAGCCGAGATGAGAAGCGATGGGAAGGGGGAATCGGCCCGGAGTGCCCTCGTTGACGGCAGCCTGGATGAGCACCGCGAGCGCGTTCACCACATAGGGCAACGGGAAGATCGCCAGCACGATGACTATCTCGGCCGTGAGCCGTCCGCGCTTCGACAGCTCGACCGGAGCGGCCGGCCGAGCGACCGGCACGTCGGGCTCCGCCCTCCACGGGCCGAGAGATGTGAACGAGGTCCAGCTCCGCCCGTCCCACCAGCGCAGCGGTGCCATCCCCCATGGGTCCCGATACCACGCGGCCGGCGGCAGCATGCCCGGTGTGCCGGGGCCCATGGCATCACCCACGCCCGCGGAGCGTAGCGGCCGGGCCATCGCCGGCCCGAACGGGCCCGAATGTGTCATCCGACATATCGTCTTGATATGTCGACGTGATACATTTGCGCCCGTGCTCGAATTGGCGATCCTGGGGCTGTTGAAGGAGCACCCGATGCACGGCTACGACCTGCGCAAGAGGATGCGCGAGGATTTCGGCCTTCTCTCGAGCCTTTCCTTCGGTTCGCTCTACCCGGCTCTGGCACGCCTCGAAGCCGCGGGCGCCGTCCACGAGGTCGCCTCCGAGCACCGCCCTTCGGCGGCGCCGCCCGCAAGCTCATTCACCTCTGCCGGCTCCATCGCAGGCGAGAGGGCGGCGTTCAGGGCGCGTCTTGCCTCTCGGCGCGCGGCTTCTACCCGCTCGACAAGCGGCACCCGGGGCCGGCGGGTGTACGAGATCACCGCGCACGGTGACGAGATGTTCCACCGCTTGCTCGAGACCGAGGAGCCCAAGTCCGAAGGAGGGCGTGGCTTCGCGTTGCGCTGGGCCTTCGCGGGCTACTTGAGCCCTGAGGACCGGCTCTCGCTCCTGCAGCGCCGGCGTGCCCAGCTGCTGGCCACTCGGGAAGGCTCACGCCGGGCGATGGAATCGCCCTGGCGGCCGCTCGACCGCTTCCAGCGCTCCCTCGTCGACCACGACAAGGAAGCGACCGAACACGACCTGAGCTGGATCGACTGTCTCATCGCCACCGAACAGGCGGCACAGATCTCCTCATCGGCGCCCACCACGGCGCTTCGAGCAAATCAAGCCGTTGAAAACCCGTCTGCGGTCTTGAACGCGTCAGTTGCCCACGCGCGTCCGGCGTTCAAGAAGGCAGCCCCTGAAAGGAGCAGGTCATGAATCGCAAGGCCCACAGTATCAAGGTCGCCATCGCGGGAGTCGGCAACTGCGCCAGCTCCCTCGTGCAAGGGATCGAGTACTACCGCGACGCCGATCCGGAAGACCGCGTGCCGGGTCTCATGCACGTCTCGCTCGGTGGCTATCACGTCGGTGACACTGAGTTCGTGGCCGCGTTCGATGTGGACGCGGCAAAGGTGGGCCTCGACCTCTCGAAGGCGGTTTTCGCCTCCAACAACTGCACGCTCCGGTTCTCCGATATCCCTGCTCTCGGCGTCACAGTCGAGCGCGGGCCGACATTCGACGGTCTCGGCCTGTACTACCGCAAGGCAGTCGAGGAGTCGCCGGCCTCACCTGTCGATGTCGCCGAAGTGTTGCGCAAGAGCGGAGCCGAGGTGCTCGTCGCCTACCTACCGGTGGGCTCCGAACAGGCACAAAAGCACTACGCCACGGCCGCGCTCGAGGCCGGCGTCGCGTTCGTCAACGCCATCCCCGTCTTCATCGCGAGCGATCCCGAGTGGGCGGACCGTTTCACCGCCGCTGGCATCCCGATCATCGGTGACGACATCAAGAGCCAGGTCGGCTCCACGATCGTCCACCGGGTCCTCACCCGCTTGTTCGAGGACCGGGGAATGATCCTCGATCGCACCTACCAGCTGAACGTGGCCGGCAATATGGACTTCATGAACATGTTGGAGCGTGAGCGGCTCGTGTCGAAGAAGATCTCGAAGACCCGCGCCGTCACCAGCCAGATCGACCGCGCGATCGCGCCGGACAACGTGCACATCGGGCCTTCGGACCACGTGCCTTGGCTCGAGGATCGCAAGTGGGCCTACATACGCATGGAAGGCCGCAACTTCGGTGACGCCCCGCTCAACTTGGAGGTCAAGCTCGAGGTCCACGACTCGCCGAACTCGGCGGGTGTCATCATCGACGCGCTGCGGTGCGCCAGGATCGGACTCGACCGAGGCCTCGGTGGCCCACTGATCGGCCCGTCGTCCTACTTCATGAAGTCACCGCCGGTGCAGTTCCACGACGACGAGGCCTACCGGATGGTCGAGGAGTTCGCCAACAACTCCTGAAGCACAACGAAACGAGGGGCAGCGCACAGTTCTGAAGCTTCTTTCACAGAACCGGCAG
>PMZN01000138.1:0-1325 GCA_003170375.1 Acidimicrobiaceae bacterium
GGCGGAGATAGGGGCCAAAGACCCTACCGGGTGCGCGGCCCTGGTCCTAACGTCTAGATCAAAGTCGAAAGTCATCGAGGGCAAGGTTTAACATAGACATCGAGGCCAAAAACCTATTTGGCTCGTGCATGTAGGCCCAGCTCGAAGCAGGCTCGCAAGTCATCAAAGAGGAGATGGAGACACTATGTTGCTTGATCCACCCACCGTGGTTTCGCAGAACGAGATTACTCTGAGCGTGCGCGAGATCGAGCCGCTGCTGCAGGCGCCGCCGATGAACGTTCCACCCTGGCCCGGTGCCACTATCACCCTCAAGGACGGCCGCACGATGTACATCCGCGAGGCGACCCTCGAGGAAGCCCCGGCCATGATGGGCTACATGAAGCGCGTCATGGAGCAGGATCACGACTTCTACGACGTGGTCGGAGCCCGAGTCCATGCGGAGATTGCCGGGTGGTACCGCAAACGTCTGAAGGACCCCTACACGCTCCTCGGCCTCATCGACGGCGAATGGGTGGGATTTGCCAATGGGCGGCTGATGAATGAGGACATCAACATCAGCTTGCACACGATGGCACTGGCCCGCGGGGGCCGCATCGGAGCGATCATGTACTACGTCAAGACGTACTACGCCTTCGAGATTCTCGGTAGCAAGGAGTTCTGGGCGACCTACGAGAGCTACAACGGCTGGCACCGTTGGGGGCTCGGGATGGCGCAACCCTCGTACCCGTGGCCGGAGTACCAGCATGAGCTAGGCGGGGCGCGGGTGTACTACGTCACGAAGAAGTACTGGGACGCAGTAGTCAAGGACTACGTCCGTCAGATGGTCGGGACCGACCTCGTTTTCGACGTCCCGGTGGAGATCGTCAAGGCAAACGAGCAGTTGAAGATCCCACAAGACGTGACCGTGTAATCATGACCGTCGGACTGCCGACCGGGGGTGAACCCAAGGACACGACCGAACCGGACGTGACAATCGAACGTGAGATCGCCGAGGTGGTGCGCGGTAGTTACGCACGATCCGCGAGCCCGCCTGGCAGGCGGCGGATCGGTGCCCGCGAGCTCTACGCCGAGGTGCTCGATCCGGACACTTTCCGCAGTTGGGACACCGCCCTTGTCGATGTGCCAGCCGGGTCGGAGTACCTGGATCAGCTGACCGCCGCGCGTCAGGCCTCAGGGGAGGACGAGGCCGTGATCACTGGGGAAGGCATGATCCGCGGTCGCCGTGTCTGCGTGGTCGCCTGCGAGTTTGCCTTTCTGGGTGGAACCATCGGGGTCGCGGCGGCCGAACGTCTCACCCTGGCGATCGAGCGCGCGACCGCGGAGCG
>PMZN01000138.1:1369-34015 GCA_003170375.1 Acidimicrobiaceae bacterium
GGAGTGTTCGCCTCCTGGGGGTCGCTCGGGCAACTGACCGGAGCGCAGCCCGGAGCGCTCATAGGGTTTCTCGGGCCGCGTGTCTATGAGGCCCTCTACGGCGACACTTTTCCCGACGGGGTCCAAGTGGCCGAGAACCTTTATCGCTTGGGTCTCGTCGACGCCGTGCTCGCGCCGGAAGCCCTCTCGGAGATAGCGGCCCGGGCACTCGACGTGATGTGCACCGCGATCGACGAGGTTCCTGCCGCGAAGGCACCGCCTGAAGAACCGATCGATGACGTTCCTGCATGGGAGTCGATCGAGCACACCCGCAGGCCAGAGCGCCCAGGGGTGGAGGAGCTCCTCCGTGCCGCATCGCATTCGGTGACGATCCTGAGCGGCACCCAGGAGGGCGAGCGCAGCGGTGGTCTCATCCTGGCCATGGCCAAGTTCGGGTTGGCGCCGTGCGTAGTCGTTGGGCAGGATCGCCTCTTTCCCCGGGAGGGTCGGCCGCTCGGGCCCGACAGCCTTCGCGAAGCACGGCGGGGAATGAGCCTGGCCGCCGAGATGGGGCTCCCGTTGCTCACGATCATCGACACCCCTGGGGCCGCCCTGTCCAAAGCGGCAGAGGAAGGCGGGCTTGCAGGGGAGATCGCTCGATGCCTGGCCGACATGGTGACGCTCCCGGTGCCCACGGTGTGTCTCCTGCTCGGAGAGGGGGCGGGCGGCGGCGCCCTCGCTCTTCTGCCTGCCGACCGCGTGGTGGCCGCCCAGCACGGATGGGTGGCACCGCTGCCTCCGGAGGGTGCCTCGGAGATCCTCTACAGGACCGTCGAGCGCGCCCCCGAGCTCGCCGCAGCGCAAGGCGTGCGTTCGATCGACCTCGCTGCTGCGGGCATCGTCGACCGGATCGTGCCCGAACGACCGGACGCGGCCGAAGAGCCGCGGGAGTTTCTCGGGCGCCTCAGCAGGGCTCTCGAGTTCGAGCTGACCTCCCTGATTCACCGGGACAAGGCCGAGCGTCTGGCCGCAAGGTACGAACGCTACCGAAGCCTGGGCCTACATCCAAAGCCATAAACGAGAAGGAGTTTCGTACAACATGCTGCAGCCCATCGAAGTCAGGAAGGTTCTTCTTCAGAAGGTGACCGACGCGTCAGGTTTGGAGGAGCTGATCGACAAGGGCGTCTTCCGGGCCGATGACGTGGTCGGTGTCGTCGGGAAGACCGAGGGCAATGGCGGGGTCAACGACTACACGCGCCTGCTCGCCGACCGCGCGTTCCGGGAGGTCCTCGTGGCCAAGGGGACCCGTAGCTGGGACGAGGTCAGGCAGATCCCGCTCGCATGGTCGGGCGGCACCGACGGTGTGCTCAGCCCTCACGCCACGATCTTCGCGAAGGTTCCCGCCCAGAGCGCCCCGGTCACCAATGAGCCCCGCCTGTCGGTTGGCGTTGCGATGAGCGACCCGATCCTGCCTGAGGAGATCGGTCGGACGGCCATGATCGAGAAGGTCGCAGCCGGTGTACGCAAGGCGATGGAATCGGCCGGAATCACCGATCCGGCGGACGTGCACTATGTCCAGACCAAGACGCCACTTCTCGTCCTCGACACCATCAACGACGCCAAGCGCCGAGGCCACAAGGTGTGGACCGAGGACACCCTGGAGTCGATGGACCTGTCCAACGGAACTGCGGGGCTCGGGATCGCCGTGGCGCTAGGTGAGATCGAGATGCCGACAGACGACCAGGTGATGAACGACCGTTCGCTCTACTCGTCGGTCGCGTCGTGCTCCTCCGGAGTTGAGCTTGACAGGGCACAGATCGTCCTGGCCGGCAATATCCGGGGGATCGGCGGCCGGTACCGGATCGGCCACTCGATCATGGAAGACGCCCTTGACATGGATGGGGTCTGGCAGGCCATCCGCAACGCGGGCCTCGACGACCTTCCCGCCGACTGCCCCCATCCGCGCCATCTGAAGGGGCGACTCGTCAACTTGTTCCTCAAGTGTGAAGCCGACCCCTCTGGTCACGTTCGCGGCAAGCGCAACATCATGCTCGACGACTCCGATGTCCACTGGCACAGGCAGATCAAGGCGTGTGTTGGTGGCGTAGCGGCCGCGGTGTGTGGAGACCCTGCCATCTTCGTGTCGGTGTCGGCTGCTCACCAAGGCCCGGCCGGCGGCGGTCCTGTGGTGGCGATCGTGGACCTGGGATAGAAGTACCAGCCAAGACAGTCGGGCCCGGTGGGCCCGACTCTCCATTTCAGAACTGGAGAAATGATGTCGCATCAGCAGGTGTCGCCAGCGTGGGCGAGCACTGCTGTCGGCGAGTTGCTATGCGGTCCAGGTCAGGATGCAATCGTCCTCGCGTCCACCAGGGTGGCTTCCTACCTCAGCGTGTCGGAACCCGGGTCGAGCACTGCTGTGGTGGCGCTCTTGGCCCAAGGAGCTGTCCGCCTGCCGATAGGCGTCAGCGTGGCATCGGGGAAGCTGCCGGAGGCCGGGAGCAGCGTTCGGATCGGTGATGGTTCGATTGTGGCGCCTGACCACGTTTGGCGGCCGGTGCGCTGGTGGGACCCGTGTCCTCACATATCTGCCGATGACCTGTTCCGGCGCGGATCGGATCTCCTCGAAGTGATCGGGGAAGAGCCAGATTCCACGTTCGGGCTGCCACTCGCCGACGCGCTGGGTGTGGCCGTTGGCCTGGCGGGAGGGGACATCGGAGCGGCTCTGGAAGTGATCGGACTTGGCCCGGGCCTCACGCCTGCTGCCGACGACGTCGTGGCCGGGGCGCTGGCCGTGCTGGCTCTCGGTGGCCGGCTCCACGAGCGGGCCAGAGACGCGATCGATGCACGCGCTCGCACCCATACCACAGCCCTGTCAGCTGCGTTATTAGCTGCGGCGGGCAAAGGACACGTGATACCGCAGGCCGCAGCCGTGCTCACCGTCCTCGCGGCCGGCGGACCATCGGCCAGGCTCAGGTCGGCCGTGACAGAGCTGTTCAGTGTCGGAGCGACGTCCGGCCACGATCTGTGTGCCGGCATGGCGGGTATCCTCGCTGGAGCCGAGTTGGAGGGATCGATCCCTTCCGCCGGCGAGGCCGCCACGAGCACGAGGAGCCCGCGATGAGTACCCGGGTCGAGCTTAGACGTGGCATCTACCGCGATTCGGTAGTCCTGATGCAGGTGAGCCAGGCCGTCGCTGCATGTCACGGTGTCGCAGCTGCGATCGTTGCCATGGCTACGCCGCTCAACCTTGAGATCTACGAGCGGCTGGGCTTCGACCCCGCAGCGGTGGAGGGAGCCTCCCCCAACGATCTGCTTGTCGCGGTGCGGTGCGAGGACGACGCGCTCGATGCGGCAGCGGCTGAGCTGGAGCGACAACTGGCGCCGTCGGCGAAACAGCAGAGCGATGGGTTCGGATCACCCCCTGCCCCTCGGACTCTCGCGTCCGCGCTTCGCCGTGGCGGCTCCCTGGCGCTGATCTCGGTGCCGGGTCAACACGCCTTCGTGGAAGCGATGGACGCCATACAAGCGGGCGTCTCGGTGATGCTGTTCTCCGACAACGTGCCCCTCGAGCAGGAGATTGCGCTCAAGGACGAGGCGGCGCGCCACGACGTGCTGGTCATGGGCCCCGACTGCGGGACCGCCGTGGTAGGCGGGCTCGGCCTTGGGTTCGCCAACGCGCTCCGTCCTGGCCCGGTCGGCATCGTGGCCGCGTCGGGGACCGGTGCGCAGGAAGTCACATGCCTGCTCGACGCCGACGGTGTCGGTGTCACCGCCGTGCTCGGAGTGGGCGGGCGCGATCTGTCCGCCGCCGTCGGCGGCCGTTCGACGCTCGCTGCCATGAAGGCGCTCGATGAGAATGCCGCCACAGAGTTCATCGTCGTGCTGTCGAAGCCTCCCGACCCCAAGGTCGCCGAACGGGTGCGCGCCGCGGCCGGGCGGCTGAACACCCCGTCACTGGTGGCGTTCGTCGGCATGGGACAGGGCGACCTCACCGCCGCCACAGCGAAGATCCTTGTGGCGCTGGGCAGGTCTCCGACAGCACCGCCGGAGTGGCCGGCACCCTATGAGCGGGCCCCTCGGCCCGGTTTCGTCCGCGGCCTGTTTTCCGGGGGGACGCTTTGCGACGAGGCCATGGCGATCGCCGCAGAGTGCTTGGGGCCGATCGCGTCCAACACCCCTCTCCAAGCGGCGTGGGCTCTCGGTGACGACTCGCAGGCGCCGGGCCATCTCATGATCGACTTCGGTGACGACCGGCTGACCGCGGGAAGGCCACATCCGATGATCGACCAGTCGTTGCGCCTCGAACGGATCGCGCGGGAGGGTGCCGATCCTCAGTGCGCGGTGCTCCTTCTCGACGTGGTCCTCGGCTATGGAGCCCATCCGGACCCGGCTACCGAGCTCGCGCCGGCCGTTGCCGCCGCCCGCGACAGGGCGCAGCGCGGCGGCCGCGACCTTGCCGTCGTCGTCTCGCTCGTCGGCTCGCGGTCCGACCCGCAGGGTCGCGACGCCACCGCCGAGAGACTGGCTGCAGCCGGCGCGAGCGTTCATTTGTCCAACGCCGCTGCTGCGCGGACAGCGGTGGATCTCGTCGAGGGAGCAGGCAGATGATCGAGCTTGACGAATCGCCCACGATGGTCACAGTCGGCGCCTCCTTGTTCGCCGATGCGCTGAGCGCGCAGGTCGCTTCGCCGCTACAGGTGCAGTGGGCTCCGCCCGTGCCGGGAAGCGACGCCGACCTGGCGGTCATCGCAGCCGATGGCCGGACGCACGCTGCCAGCGCCGAGTCGGTTCGGCGGCTCACCGCCGCCAGTCCACGTTGGGTGGACGTGGTCCCTGCCCGGGAGGCACTGGGCCTCGGGCCCCGGGAGTTCCTGCACGCTGGACCACCGGTCGCCTGGGCCGATGCGTCCGGTCCGATTCGTGGGGCGCTGGCTGGCGCCATGATTTACGAGGGGCTGGCCGAGAACTTCGAGGAGGCCGGGCGGATCGCCGCTCAAGGTGGCATATCGCTCGAGCCTTGCCACTCGCGCTCAGCGGTGGGCCCGATGGCCGGCGTGGTCAGCGCGTCTATGCCGGTGTCGGTGATCGAGGACGAGGAGAACGGTCGGCGGGCGTACTGCACCTTGAACGAGGGTCTCGGGAAGGTCCTGCGCTACGGGGCGTACTCGCCGGAGGTCATTGACCGCCTTCGCTGGTTGGAGCGGGTGCTCGCCCCTCTGCTGGGTGCAACCCTCCGCAAACGGGGGCCCGTTGACGTGCGCAGCCTCATCGCCCAAGCTCTCCAGATGGGCGACGAGTGTCACAACCGCAACCGTGCCGCCACGTCGCTGTTGTTGCGGGAGATCACGCCCGACATGCTCGAGAGCGGCGCCCGCAGCGAGGACATCGTGGCGGCGTTCCGGTTCATCAACGGTAACGATCACTTCTTCCTCAACCTCTCCATGCCGGCCGGCAAGGTTGCCGCCGACGCCGGACGCGACATCCCGGGCTCCACCATGGTCGTTGCGATGGCCCGCAACGGGACCGAGTTCGGCATCCAGGTCTCGGGCACCGGGGACGAGTGGTTCACGGCCCCCGCACCGCCGGTGAAAGGGCTGTATTTCCCAGGGTTCGGGCCCGAGGATGCCGGCCTCGACATCGGTGACTCGACGATCACCGAGACGACCGGGATCGGCGGTTTCGCCATGGCCACGGCGCCGGCCATCGTGCTCTTCGTGGGCGGCGACGTGTCAGACGCGCTGGAGAACACGCTGCGGATGTACGAGATCACCCTGGCCGAACATCCCTTCTACAAGGTGCCAATACTAGGGTTCCGTGGCACACCGACAGGCATCGACGCGACGCTCGTCGTGCGAAGCGGAGTGCTGCCCGCCGTCAACACCGGAATCGCTGGCCGCGAGCCGGGCGTGGGCCAGGTAGGAGCGGGCCTCGTCGTCCCGCCGATGTCGGTGTTCGTCGATGCCGCGCGGGCGCTCGCCCGGCGAGCGGCGCCACAGGGAGCGCCTGGGCGCTCGGAATCGAGGAACCAGTAGTGAACGACGTCTTCAAGTATCGTGCTCCTACCTCACGCGCGGAGCTGTTCGGCATGTTGGCGGCCCACGGCGAGGGCGCGAAGATCTTGGCGGGCGGTACCGACCTGCTCGTCGACATCCGCAGCGGGCTCGTTCGACCCGAGCTCGTGATCAACCTCAAGAAGGTCGAAGACTTCTCAGAGCTCGCGTGGAGCCAGTCCGAGGGGCTGATAATCGGGCCCGCTACGACCGTCAACGATGTTCTCCACGATGCCAAAGTCCGCGATTCGTACCCGTTGCTCGCCGACTGCGCCCTCACGATCGCCTCCCATCAGCTCCGCAATCGGGCGACGGTGATAGGCAACATCGTCCACGCCTCTCCCGGTGCGGACATGGCGCCCGGGCTCCTCTGCCTGGGCGCCCGGGTCCAGATCGCCTCCCAGCGGGGCCAGCGCGAGGTCCCCCTCAAGGACTTCTTCACCGGGGTGAAGAGGACTGTTCTGAGCCATGACGAGATCGTCGAAGCCATCACTGTGCCCACCAGCACGGCGCGGTCCCGCGGTTCGTACCGCAAGCTGAAGCGGATCGATGGCCATGACCTCGCCTTGGTCGGCGTCGCCGTCACGAGCACAGACGGCGCCGTGCGGGTGGGGATCGGCTCGGCCGCCCCCACGCCGTTGCTCATAGAGGGGCTCACCGACGAAGACCCGGCAGATGCGGTGGTGGCCGCGGCGCGGGATGCGATCCGTCCCATCAGCGACCTGCGGTGCAGCAAGGAATACCGGGAGTACATGATCGAGGTCTTCGTCCGCAGGTTGCTCGAGGAGGTGCGGTGATGTGGATGTCAGTTGAGGTCAACGGTCACATCTACGAGCGCGAGGTAACCGAGCACTGGACCCTGTTGCGCTTTCTCCGGGAGGACCTGGAGTTGACCGGGACGAAGGACGGCTGTTCGGCCGGCGAGTGCGGCGCCTGCACGGTGATGCTCAACGGTGAGGCCGTGAACGCGTGCATGGTCCTAGCGGCGGAGGCCGATGGCGCGACGGTCGAGACCATCGAGGCGGAAGCTGTCGACGGCGAGCTGTCAGAGATCCAGGCGGCTTTCGCCCGGAATTACGCGGTGCAGTGTGGTTATTGCACTGCCGGGATGGTCATGTCGGTCCGGGAGCTCCTGCGACTCAACTCCAAGCCGACTGTGGCCGAGATCAAAGAGGGTATCGAAGGCAACCTCTGCCGATGCACCGGTTACCAGCAGATCATCGAAGCTGTGCTCGACGTGTCGGGTCAGATCAACAACGGAACCAGGGGGGGATTGAAATATGTCTGAGAGCACCATCTCATCGGTGGCCACCCACGTGGGCGACGACGTCCAGCGGGTCGACGACGCCGCGAAGCTGACGGGCGGCGCCATGTACGCGAGCGACTTGGTATTTGCCGGCATGCTCTACGCCCAGGTGAAAAGGAGCCCACACGCCCGGGCGAAGATCGTGGCGATCAACACTTCCAAGGCCAAGAACCTCCCGGGCGTCCACGCGGTCCTCACCGGCAAAGAGCTCGACTACCGCATCGGCCTGTACGTCGTGGACAAGGACATCCTGGCCAAGGATGCCGTACGGCACTTCGGCGAGGCGGTCGCCGCCGTGGCGGCGGAAAGCCTGGATATCGCCAGCCGGGCCGTCGACCTGATCGACGTCGAGTACGAGGTCTTTCCGCCCGTCCTCAGCCAGCTGGATGCGCTCGACGAGAACTCCCCGTTGGTCCATCCCGACCTCGGCAGCTACGACTACGTCAAGGCGTCCTTCAGCCCACAGCCAGGTACCAACATCCCCAACATCACCAAGATCCGTAAGGGCGACGTCGACGCAGGCTTCGCCGAGGCGAAGTGGATCATCGAGCGCGAGTACACCAACCCCTCCGTGCAGCACGTGCCGTTGGAGACCCACGTCGCCATCGTCGAGTGGAAGGCGGGGGACGAGGTGACCATCTGGTCCAGCGCGCAATCCCCCTTCACGCTCAGGGATCTCTTCTGCCGCGCGTTCAAGCTGCCGCACAACAAGGTGAGGGTGGTCATACCTCATGTCGGCGGCGCTTTCGGTGGCAAGGCGGGGATCCACCTCGAGCCTCTCCTGGCCTGTCTTTCCCGCAAGGCCGGGGGAAGGCCAGTGAAGTTCCAAGCCACCCGGGAGGAAGAATTCAGCCTCCTGCCCTGCCGGAGCGCCCTCACCTACCGGATCAAGACCGGCGTCGGTGCTGACGGCCGCATCACCGCGCAGAAGCTGCTCATGTACTGGGATTCCGGTGCATACGCCGACTACGCCGTCAACGTCACCCGCGCCTCCGCGTACTCGGCGGGGGGCCCTTATGACATCCCCAACGCCTGGGTGGACGCCTACACGATCTACACCAACAAGCCATGGGGCACGGCCTACCGCGGATTCGGTCACGTGGAGTTCTTCTGGGGCCTCGAGCGGCACATGGAGCTCGTCGCCCAGGTCATCGGGATGGACCCTCTGGAGTTCCGCAAGAAGAACCTCCTGAAGCCAGGGTCGACCACGCTGACGGGCGAGAGGATCAACGAGCACACAGGCAATCCCCTCAAGTGCCTCGAGGCAGCGGCCAAGGCCATCAACTACGGGCGGCTCACCCCTGAGGAGGAAGATCGCCAGGCGCGTACGGGCCGCAGGATCGGCAAGGGGATCGCGACGCTCCACAAGGCTCCGGCGATGCCGAGCTTCACGACGACAGCAGCGGTCATCAAGATGAATTCGGACGGATCGGTTGTCGTCAACATCGCGCTCACCGAGATCGGCCAGGGAACGGCGACCGTCGTCGCCCAGATGGCAGCGGACCGTCTGCGCTTCCCCGTCAGCCGAGTGAAGGTTGCAGTCGAGAGGGACACGGACAAGGACCCCTTCGACTGGCAGACGGTCGCGTCAAAGGGGCTCCTCCTCACCGGCAACGCGGTCATCGCCGCCTGCGACGATCTCCTGCGACAGGCCTACTCGGACGCGGCCCAAGTGCTGCGCGCCCAAACGGTAGACCTTGACCACGACGGTGAGAAGATCTTCGTCAAACAGCGCCCGGAGGAGTCGGTGACCTTCGCCGCTTTGTCGATCGGGTACGTCTACCCCAACGGCAACGGAATCGGTGGCCCGCTGATCGGCTTGGGCCGCTACACCGCGCAGGGCTTAACCAGCCTTGACAAGGAGACGGGGCAAGGCCTCCCCGCCCTGGACTGGACCTACGGCGCTCACGGCGTGATAGCGGAGGTAGACCCGGAAACCGGGGAGTACACGGTGATCAAGATCGCGTCAGCCTTCGACGTGGGCAAGGTGATCAATCCCGGTACCATGCGCGGCCAATGCATTGGCGGCATGATCCAGGGCCTGGGAACGGCCCAGTGTGAGAGCTACATCTACGACGACCAGGGCCACTTGCTCAACCCTTCGCTCACCGACAACAAGATCCTCACCGCGAAGGACCTTCCCGAGGAGATCGAGTGCATCGCCGTGGAGACCCCCCAGCTCGATGGGCCTTTCGGCGCGCGAGGGGTCGGTGAGCACCCGATGATCTCGGTTGCGCCGGCGCTCGCCAACGCCATCCACGACGCGACGGGCGCGGAGCTGACGCATATGCCCGTCCGCTTCGAGGACGTGTGGCGTGCGATTCACAACAAGCCGCCGATCGACACCTGGACCACCAAAGCGCCAGCCGTTTAGGGGCGCAGAATCTGGTCAGCGCTCAATGATGGTGGTGCGCACACGCTTGTGAAATGTTTCCTGAGGAGAAAGGAAGGGATCATGCCAGCAAGTGAAGGCGCCTGCGGAGGGCGGGGAGGTTCGTTATGAGCACCACTCCTGCCATCGACGAGCAAGTTGTCGAGCAAGTCGAGACGATCCTTCTGCCGGTGCCGGACAACGCGCGCACCTCGACGGCCGGTCACCAGTTCTGGATCTGGTCCGGAGCGAACATCGCGCCGATNNAACTGGGTGCTCGGCTCATTGGGCATCGAGATCGGCTTGAGCCTGTTCCAGACCGTCTTGGTGCTGGTCATCGGCAACATCATTGGTATGGCCGTCTTCGGCTTCTTCGTCCTGATGGGCCAGCGCACGGGTGTCAGCCAGATGGTGATGGCGCGCAGCGCCTTCGGCCGCCGCGGCGCCTATCTGCCGGCAGCGATCCAGGGACTCATCTCCGCCGGATGGTGCGCGGTCAACACGTGGATCGTCCTCGATCTGGTCCTCGCCCTGATCGGCAAGCTCGGTTACCACGGCGGCACAAACCTGAAGATCGTCATCGTGCTCCTTGTGATGGGTGTGCAGATCTGGCTGGCGGCGAGGGGCTTCAAGTCGATCGCGAAGTTCGAGCGGTACACCGTCCCGGTCACCTTCTGCGTCTTGATAGCGATGACGATCGTCGCCTGGTCGAAGAACAATGTGCACTGGGGCTACGCGGGCGCCCACCTGCACGGTTGGGCGCTGCTGTCCGCCGAGAGCACGATCATGACCGCGATCGGGATCGGCTGGGGCTGCACCTGGTTCGCCTACGCGTCGGATTACTCCCGGTTCCTGCCGAGGGCGATGTCGCGGTCCAAGGTCTTTTTCGCCAGCGTCTTCGGCCAGTTCCTCCCGGTGGTCTGGCTCGGGATCTTCGGTGCGACTCTTGCCACGGTCACACAGAGGGTCGACCCCGGCGCGCTCGTCGTGTCCAACTTCGGGATCTTGGCCATCCCGGTGCTGCTGCTCGTGCTGCACGGCCCGATCGCGACCAACATCTTGAACATCTACAGCTGCTCGTTGTGTGCGCAGACCCTGGACTGGAAGCTCAACCGGCGCAAGATCGCGCTGCTCGTCGGCGCCATCGCGCTGGCGTTCACCATCGTCCTGGTCTTCCAGAACAACTTCGCCAGCACTTTGGACAGCTGGCTGTCCGGACTGGTGATGTGGATCGCCCCGTGGGCGGCCGTGACATTGATCCACTTCTATTACTTCGCACGCCAAGAGGTCGATGTGGACTTGTTGTACGACCCGCCGGGACATTCCCGCATCGCCGATGTGCGCTGGTCAGCGATCTTCTCGTTCGTTGTGGGCGCCGTCGCCGCCTGGTGCTTCGAGTACGGCGAGGTCGGCTGGCTGATGGGCCCGGCCGCGACGGCTCTTCATGACGTGGACCTGACATGGCTGGTCGGTTCGGTGGTCGCAGGTGTCGTATACCTCGTGATCGGTCGCCCGAGCAGGTCGTCGCTGTTCTCGAAGACCTACAAGCCAGCTGTGAAGGAAGTCGGTGTGTGATGCAGCTTGTGATCCGCAATGGCCGACTGGCTGCGCCTGGTGCTTCTCCTGAGGGCCTCGTCGACGTGCTCATCGACGAGGGCCGCTTTGCTGCGGTGGAGCGCGCCGGAGTCCGCGTCGAAGGCGTGGCTCAGGAAATCGACGTGAGCGGGGCCATGCTCAGCCCGCCTTACGTCGAGCCACACGTGCATATGGACACCTGCCTGACTGCCGGTGAGCCGCGGTGGAACGAGAGCGGCACGTTGTGGGAGGGCATCGCCTGCTGGTCGGAGCGCAAGGCGATGCTTACCCATGACGATGTCGTCGCTCGTGTCAATGAGGTGTTGCGCTGGCAGGTCGCCAATGGCGTCCTGCACGTGCGCAGCCATGTCGACACCACCGACCCGTCACTCGTCGCGCTCGACGCGCTGATCGAGGTCCGAGAGCGCGTGCGGGACGTGGTCAACCTCCAACTCGTGGCGTTTCCTCAGGAAGGCATCGTCTCGTTCCCTGACGGCGACAAGCTGATCGCGGAAGCCGCCCGCCGTGGCGTCGACGCGATCGGGGCGATCCCGCATTTCGAGGACACCCGCGACGATGGGATCCGTTCCCTCGAGATAGCGGTCTCGACCGCGCTGGACGCGGGGTTGCTCATCGACGTGCACTGCGACGAGATCGACGACGAGCAGTCGCGCTTTGTCGAGGTGCTCGCCACACACGCGATGCGTACCGGTCTGCGGGGGCGGGTCACGGCCAGCCACACGACCGCGATGGGCAGCTACAACGCCGCCTACAGCTACAAGCTGCAGCGGATCCTGTCGCGGGCCGGCATCAACTTGGTCTGCAACCCGATGGTGAACCTCCACCTTCAAGGCCGCTTCGATGCCTATCCCAAGCGGCGAGGGTTGACACAGGTGAAGGAGATGCTCGGAGCCGGAGTCAACGTGGCCTTCGGCCATGACGACGTCATGGACCCGTGGTTCCCGATGGGCACCGCCAACCCGCTCCAGGTTGCGCACGTCGGTGCACTGGCCACCCAGATGACCTCGCCGGCTCAGATTGCCGAGTGCTTTGCGATGGTCACCACGCGAGGAGCCGAGGCACTCTCGTTGGGCGACTCCTACGGGATAGCGGTCGGCCGGCCTGCGAGCCTCATCGTGTTGCCGGCGACCGATCCGTTCGACGCCGTCCGGCGTCAGGTGCGACCGTGGTACGTCATTGCTCACGGCCGGGTCGTGGCCGAGACACCTCCCGCGGCCGCCACTCTCACATGGCCTGGACAAGCCGCAGCGAAGATCGACTTCGTGCGTGACCGCGACGTCAGCCAGGCAACCTGGCCGCGCTGAGTGACATGAGGCGCCGGGGGAGTCCGAGCGACTTCTCCGGCGCCAGTCGTAGGCGGCACGCGTGTGACATATGTCATCGGCAAGTTGTGAGGCTGCACACTGCCCGGAGAGCGCCGATCCTGCCAAGGTTGAACCGTGGCCATCGCGAACGATCACCGGGACGGCATTCGTCTTTCTCACCTGACCAAGTCCTACGGTGAAGTCCGGGCGGTACGGGGGATAGATGTTGCGATTGCCCCCGGAGAGACCGTGGCGCCCCTCGGGCCAAATGGTGCGGAAAAGACGACCACGATCGACATGGTGCTCGGGCTCACTCGACCGGACACCGGGACGGTCTCGGTGTTCGGCTCGTCGCCCGCTGAGGCCGCGAAGGCCGGGGCCGTCGGCGCAATGCTCCAGACGGGATCGCTCGTCCAGTTCCTGAGTGTCCGCGAGCTCCTCACAATGGTCGCGTCGCTCTACCCTCATCCATTCGAGCTGAACGACGTACTTCGTCTCACCGGCACCGCAGAACTCGCCGATCGGGCGAAGGCGAAGCTCTCGGGCGGCCAGACCCGGAGCGTCCGTTTTGCCATAGCGCTGGTTGCCGATCCGGATCTGCTCGTGCTGGACGAGCCGACGGCGGCCCTCGACGTCGAGGGGCGTAGTGAGTTCTGGACCGCGATCCGTGCGGCGGCCGGGAAGGAGAACAGCCCGGCGAAGTGGATGTAGACATGATGAACAGGGCGCGCCCCGGACGAGGCCGAGAAGCACCCGGAGGTCGCTGGAGGTCTGCAGGACCCGGGTGAAGCCGTCGATCATGGGCCCTTCTCGCGCCCTGGGGTTGGTGTCAACTCGGCGGGGCACCTTGGACTTGCTCATTTCGGCGCACTACAATCCGACCACTCGCGGAGGCGGCGCTCCCTGGGAGATGCGGCGATTGTCTGGTCTTCCTGGCCGAGGCCGCGGGATCGGCGCCCAAACCCGTGTCGGACGTGATCACCACGACGGCATCGGGACAGGCGAAAGCGCTAGCAAAGGGGGCTTTATGCACCGAGACCGAGCTTTCAAGAGGTCCGCTATCGGATGGTTGATCGGAGTGACCGCCGCGGCGGTGCTCGTTGTGCCCGTGGCAGTCGCGGCAGGCTCGAGTGGCGCGGCCACGTCGGTGTCTCACAGCAAGATCCCGAACGCGACGGTCATCTTGGGAACGACGGACCGGATCGTCTCTGCGGACCCGGCAGGCTCCTACGACCTGCCGTCGTGGACGATCATTTACAACGTCTACCAGACGCTGGTCAAGTACGTGCCCTACACGACGACGATCGTCCCCGACGCCGCGACATGCGCGTGGCACGGCACGACGACATACGTCTGCATCGTCAAGCCCAAGCAGTACTTTTCGAACGGCGATCCCGTGACCGGCGCGGACGTCGCGTACTCCTTCAATCGCGTCCTCAAGATCAACAGCCCGCAGGACCCAGGGGCCCTGATCACCGCGATGAAGAGCGTGACGGCGTCAGGGAACACTGTCACGTTCAAGCTGAAGGCCCCCGACTCCGTGTGGCCGGCCGTGTTGACGACCGGCGTGGGAGCGATCGTCGACCAGAAGGTGTATCCGTTCGCCAAGCTCCAGCCCGACGCGAAGATCATCGGGTCCGGCCCGTACGAGCTCAAGTCGTACACGCCTAACCAGTTGGCCGTGTTCGTGCCGAACCCGCACTACGGCGGCAACGACGTCCTGCACAACAGTGAGTTCATCATCCGCTACGAGGAGAGCGCGACGACACTCGTCTCCGACGAGCAGCAGGGCGCCATCGACATCGCCTACCGTGAGCTGACCCCGACCCAGCTTGAGGCGCTCGGGCACTCGAGCGGCGTCAAGATAGTTGTGGGCAAGGGCCTCGAGATCCGCTACATCGTTTTCAACGAGAAGATCCAGCCTGGCGCGAACCCAGCGCAGAAGCTTGCGGTCCGTCAGGCAGTGGCGTACCTGGTCAATCGGGCCTCGATCGCGAAGTACATCTACAAGGGGACGGTCAAGCCCCTGTACTCGATCATCCCCGACGCGCTGGAGGGGCACATCAACTCGTTCTCCGATGTGTACGGGGCATCCCCCAACCTCGCGAAGGCGAAGTCCGTGCTCAAGGCTGCCGGCGTGGCGACGCCGGTCAAGTTCACCCTCTGGTACAACACGAACCACTACGCGGACACCGACCTCGCGACCGAGCTGCAGCGTGAGCTCAACGCGTCCGGCCTGTTCAACGTCTCGCTCCAGTCGGCCGAGTGGACCACCTACACCCAGGCAGCCGACACGGACCAGTACGGGGTCTTCTTGTTCGGCTGGTTCCCCGACTACCCCGACGCGGACGACTACACGGGCCCCTTCTACATCTGCAACCAGGAGTTCATGCATGACCACTACTGCAGTTCGAAGGTGGACTCGCTCATCTTGCAGGAAGAGGCGTCGGCGGTCCCGTCGGTCCGTGACAAGGCGTTCGCGCAGATCCAGATGCTGACCGCGCAGAACCCGTCGCTCGTCCCGCTCTGGCAAGGCGGCCAGATCGCCGCAACCCGCGACAACGTGACCGGAGTCCAGTCGACGCTCGATGCGTCGTACACGTTCCGGTTCTGGCTCGTCGGGAAGTCCTAACCAGCTCATCCCCAGGGGTCAGGCGCTCGGCGCCTGGCCCCTGGGCAGACCGGGTTTCGAGAAGGGCGCTCAGGTTTGTCGTCGTCGAAGGGATCGCTCCGCGGCTACATCATCACACGGCTGATCCTCGTCATCCCGATGGTCTTCATCCTGTTGACCCTCGTCTTCCTCCTGATGCGCGTCGCTCCCGGCAATCCGATCCTGGCGGCACTCGGAGGTCACCTCTCTCCTGCCCAGCTCGCGGTCCGTGAACGGATCGGAGGCTACGACAAGTCGCTCATCGTCCAGTACGGCGAATACTTGAAACAGGTCGTGACAGGGCACCTGGGCACCACCCTCACCGACCACCGTCCCATCACGCAGGTGATCGCGCAGAACGGGGCGGCCACGCTCGAGCTCACGGTGGCGGCAATGTTTGTCGCTCTCATCGTCGGCGTCCCGCTCGGAATGCTTGCCGGCCGGAGGCGCGACAGCTGGCTCGACACCGGGGCAAGGGTCTTCGGGATCGTCATCTACGCAGCGCCGGTCTTCTTCCTCGGCCTGCTCGCCCAGTTGTTGTTCGGTCACATCCTCAATTGGCTCCCGACATCGAGCGAGTCGGGCGTCCTCGTCCAGGCGAATCTCACGCCGCACACGAACATCCTCATCATCGACGCGATGATCGACGGGCAGTGGGGTGACATCCCTGACCTGCTCGCACACCTTGTGCTGCCGGCGGCGACGCTCGGTCTCGTCATCTCCGGGGTCATCCTGCGGCTCGTGCGGGTGAACGTGATCCAGGCGATGAAAGGTGACTACATCGAGGCCGCCCGAGCCCGCGGGCTGAAGGAGCGGTCCGTAGTCGTCCGGCACGCCTTCCGCAACGCCCTCGTTCCGATCGTGACCGTCACCGGATTGCAGGCGGCGCTGCTTCTCTCGGGAGCGGTTCTCACTGAGGAGACGTTCAACTGGCCGGGGATCGGCAGCGAGCTCATCTTCTACCTCGAGGCCCGCGACTACATCGCGGTACAGGGGATCATCACGGTCTTCGCTCTGGCAGTGGTCGCGATCAGCCTCCTAATCGACCTCATCAACGCGTGGATCGACCCGAGGGTGCGCTACTGATGGCGACGACTCTGCTTCCCGACGAGTTCGAGTCCGGCGTCGCGTCGCGGACAGGTAGCGGCGAGGGGCGACTACGCGGCCTACACCGCGCTTTCGCGCCGCTGCTAGCGGTCCGCGGACTGCCCCGGTGGCTCTTCTGGACGGGAGCGACGATCACGCTGCTCTTTGTCGTCCTCGCTGTCTTCGCCCCTGAGATTGCTCCATACGGCTTCAACCAGTACATCGCGCACGGCATCCGGTTCCCCCAGCAAGCCTCGCCGTCGGGTGCCCACTGGTTGGGGACGACGGTCGTTTCCGAGGACGTCTACTCCCGTGTGATCTTCGGGGCGCGCACTTCGATCGAGGTCGTAGTGCTCGCCCTCATGTTCTCCGTCGTGATCGGTGTCCCCCTCGGCCTTGTCTCGGGGTACTTCGGGGGATGGCTCGACCGGCTCCTCGTGCTGATCAACGACTCGATCTTCGCCTTTCCTTATCTGCTCTTGGCGATCGTGATCGCATTCCTCCTTTCGACATCGGTCGGAGGCGGGGTGTTGACCGCGGCCATCGCTATCACGGTCGTATACATTCCGCAGTACTTCCGCGTCGTGCGCAACACGGTGCTCTCGGTGCGCGAGGAGCCGTACGTCGAAGCCGGCCGCGCGCTCGGCGCCAAGCCGAGAACCGTCATCCGCCGCTATGTGTTCGCCAACGTGGTCCACTCGGTCCCCGTCGTCGCGTCTTTGAACGCGGCCGATGCGATCCTCACCCTGGCAGGACTGTCGTTCCTAGGCATCGGGATGGACCCTTCGGTCGCCGCCGAGTGGGGCTACGACATCTCTCGCGGGGTCTCCGACGCTCAGGCCGGCTTCTGGTGGACCGGTCTCTTCCCTGGGCTCGCCGTCATCCTCCTCGTCACGGGCCTCACGCTCGTCGGCGAGGGGATCAACGACACCTTCAACCCGCTCCTGCGCCGGCCGAACCATCGCCGGTTCGCGATGCCCAAAGATGCCCGGGAGGTCACCACCGTGGCCGTCGGGACGGAACGCGCCGTCGTGCGCGTCCGGGACCTCAGGGTGTGGTATGCGACGGATCGGGGCCCGGTGCGCGCCGTCGACGGGGTGAGCTTCGAGATCCAAGAGCGCGAGACACTCGGCCTGGTCGGTGAGTCCGGCAGCGGCAAGTCGACCCTGGGTCGCGGGATTATGGGCCTGTTGCCGGTGGGCGCCATCCGGGACGGGTCCGTCGACTTCGAAGGGCGCGACCTCGTGAAGGCCACGCCGCAGGAGATGCGACGCCTTCGCGGACCCTCGATCGGCCTGGTGTTCCAGGAGCCGATGACCAGACTCGACCCGCTCATGCGGATCTCGGATCACTTCGCCGAAGCCCTGCACACCCACGAGCCCGACATCTCCGACGCCGAGATCCGCCGGCGCTCACTCGAGGCGCTCGGCGGAGTGCGCATCCCGCCAACGCGCTTTCGCAACTATCCGTACGAGTTCTCGGGCGGCATGCGACAGCGGATCATGATCGCCCTAGCTCTGGTGCTGAAGCCGCGCTTTGTGATCGCCGACGAACCGACGACTGCTCTCGACGTATTGGTTGAGGCCCAGATCCTCTCGATCATCGCCGACCTGAAGAACAACTTCGACACGGCGTTGCTGCTCATCACGCACAACCTCGGTATCGTCGCCGAGTCGTGCGACCGGGTCGCGGTCATGTACGCGGGGCGCATCGTCGAACAGGGCGCCGTCGTCGATATCTTCTCCCGCCCCGAGCACCCTTACACCCAGGAGCTCATGCGCTCGACGATCTCGCTGTCGACGCGGAAGCTCCACTACATCCCGGGTGCGCCACCCGATCTGGTGGCGCCGCCCTCCGGTTGCCGGTTCCACCCACGCTGCCCGTACGCGATGGAGGTCTGCCGGGCGAAGGAGCCGGTGGGTGTCGAAGTGAGGCCGAGCCACCTCGCCGAGTGCTGGCTCCATGGTCCCGAGAACGAGATCCCACCCGACGGTCGTCGCCCACTAGAGCGCGAGGAGATCGGCATTGCAGACGAAGCCTGATCCTGCGGCTCCCGCTCTCCTCGACGTCCGCAATCTCAAGGTTCATTTCTCGCTCCGGGGGAGCTTTTTGCAGCGGATGCTCGGCCATGACACGGGGTCGGTGAAGGCGGTCGATGGCGTCACCTTCACGCTGCAGCGTGGCGAGGTGTTGGGCCTCGTCGGCGAGTCCGGGAGCGGGAAGACGACGCTTTCGCGTGCTGTGCTCTCGCTCGTCAAGGTCACGGGTGGGTCGATCGCCCTGAACGGACAGACGATTTCCGGGCTGTCCGAGCGGCAATTCCGGCCGCTGCGCAAGCGGCTCCAGCTCATCTTCCAGGACCCGCATGCCTCGCTCAACCCGGCGATGCCGATTCTCGACGCCGTCGGCCACCCGCTGCGGATTCACCACATCGCGAAGAGCGACGACGAGGTCCGTCGTCTCGTATGCGAGTCTCTCGAACGGGTCGGCCTCGTGCCCGTTGAGCGGTTCCTGCGCAAGTACCCGAGCGACCTCTCGGGTGGCCAGAAGCAGCGGGCCGTTCTAGCCCGCGCCATCATCCTTGGACCGGAGCTCGTCATCGCCGATGAGCCGGTCTCGATGCTCGACATGAGCGTACGCGCCAAGGTTCTCGAGTTGATGGGGGACCTGAAGCGCGATCTCGGCCTTACCTATCTCTACGTCACTCATGACCTCGCGACCGCACGATACTTCTGCGACCGCATAGCGATCATGTACCTCGGGCGAATCATCGAGATCGGCTCGGCGGCCGAGATCTACACAAATCCACGTCACCCGTACACCAAGGCGCTGCTCGAGGCGATCCCCGAGCCCGACCCGAGCCACCACGTGCCGCATGACCTTCCCAGGGGCGAGGTGCCTGACGCTGCGGTCCCGCCGCTCGGCTGCTCGTTCCACCCGCGCTGCCCGAGAGCCTTCTCGCCGTGCGGCTGGGAGAGCCGCGACCTGCGCTTGATGCTCGACGAGCGGTGGGCGACGCTGACTCCCGACGAGTACCTGCGCGAACGCGCGATCGTCGGCAATCTCATGGCACTCGACTCGCCATCGACTGAGGCCCACATCCCCGCGGCGAAGGGGCACGCAGCGACCGAGTTGACCGCCCTCCTTGCCGAGCTACGGAAGTCGACGCCCGAGGACCCGTTCTGGCGAGGGGTCGTGTCGGTTGAGCCGCAGGCCAATGGCGTCACGGTTCGGTTCCACGACCATGTCACGCCCGAGCTGCAGCCCGTTGTCGATGTCGTCGATCCGGTCGAGGTCGCCTGCCATCTCTATCGCCGGACCTCGTGACACATTGACGGGAGCCGTTCGGCAAGCCGAACGATTCGCGCTGCAGTTGGACACCCTGTCGCCCGGGTTGCGGATCCGGACGAGCAAGCATGCTTCCGGACTGTTGGGACGGCTGTTGAGACAGGGCGTAGCGGACTGCGGTCGCTAGCTTTGGGGAATCCTGCGAAATGCAAGTTCCTAGTGTATAAACACCTCTGTGTGATCCGCCTCGACGAAATCATGTAGCAGTCAGACCGACTGTAACTGCTCTTGGCCGCAGAAGGGGCACAATTGCCTGGCCGAATCGGACTGGGCCTGCACCGGGGGCGTGCTGCAGTCAGCTCACCGAGGAACGACTGGAGTTCCTTGTGGGAGAAGAATCGGAGCGGGGGGGGGCAGCTTGAAGGCGAGTCCACTCAGGAACCAGAGATGTCAATTTACTGTCGCCCGTCAAGGCTCTCGGCTTTAGTACTAGCGCGCTATCGTCGATGATCTTAATATGGCCTCTGAGCGATTGGCCCGTATCCTTGCCCAGCTGTCGGCTGGCGGTGTCACCGATCCTGGAGTCGCGCGACTGTGCGAGGTCTGCGCGTCGGTCACGATGACGAGCGGAGCGGCGATCATGCTCGTGCCCGCCGACGCGCTGCCGGTGTCGTTGTACACCACCAACGATGTATCCCGCCTGGTAGAGGAGGCTCAATTCACGCTCGGCGAAGGGCCAAGCGTCGATGCGTACCANNTCGCCCGTTGTGCTTCGAGCCGGAGTGCGGTCCGTGTTCGGCTTCCCACTTCGGATCGGCGCAGTCTGCCTGGGCGCGCTGGGTTTTTACCGTGACATCGCGGGACCGCTCACGAACGACCAGCACGCGGACGCACTCGTCCTAGCCGATGTCGCCACCCGGGCCGTGCTTGCCATTCAGGCGAACGCATCGGCTGGTGAGATCGCCGCCGAGCTTGAGTCCGGTGCCAATCTGCGGTTCGTAGTCCACCAAGCGTCCGGGATGGTGGCGGTCCAACTCGGCGTCAGTATTACTGAGGCTCTGGTCCGACTCCGTGCCTACGCTTTCGCCAACGACCGTGCCATCTCCGAAATCGCCGAAGAGGTCGTCGCCCGGCACCTCCATTTCCATTCTGATTCTGTCGAGGTCCATGAGCAGTGAAGGCCACCTCGTCGTTGTTCGCAGTTCTCCTGTCGATGCGCCCGTGACCCAATGAATAGGTGGCCAAGTTGGCTGGAAGTCTCGCGCCTGGAGAAGTCCTGCTGACCCAAACTCTGGTCAGCTAGCCGACACTAGGTCTCCGTGACGTCGCCTCTGCGGGGCTGATGCTCCTCCAGACAAACGGCGAGCTCGGCATTGTCGCCGTTTCCAGCAAGGCGCTGTCAGCTCCAGAGGGTGGCGAGGCTGCTCGNNGTGCCTGCTTTTGGCGGGGATCGCTGCCCTTCAAGTTGCTGTCTACTGCGCGCCTCGTGCCGTCGGCACGGACGAGACCGGAGTGCACGGTGGCCGTGGCCTGTGCCTCGATCTGGGCGACGTTCGCTACCAACTGCGGTTTCGACGACGCGCCGTGACGGTCCTGCGCCCCGGTGATGCGGGGGCGGCCTGGACGCGGGACGCCTCGCTCCCGTCGTGGCCGTTTGCCGGACGCGATTCGCCCAGTTGGGGAGCCGAAATGGGCAGTTGTCGTTCCCTGACCCTTGGTTCTCTGTGACCGACGTTGTTGGGACCCTGGCGCGTGCCGTTCCGTCCGATGCAGTACGCCACGCGGAGCCGTAGTCGCCTTCATGT
This sequence comes from Acidimicrobiaceae bacterium, assembly GCA_003170375.1. Taxonomy (GTDB): domain Bacteria; phylum Actinomycetota; class Acidimicrobiia; order Acidimicrobiales; family Bog-793; genus Fen-455. Next base: position 22,808 of record PMZN01000138.1, read on the forward strand.
GGCGACTCGCAGCAGAGCTTCTGGCCACCTGACGTGACTTGTGGCTACGGCTCTTGGCTCCCGAGGGATGGTTGGATCGAAATCAACCTTGACTTCCAAACTTACTATGTTAATTTAACACAGTAAGTCTGATGCGACGGCGCAACGCGTTGAGAGGGGAGGCACGAGGCAGATGCGGGCCAAGGATCGCTCCCCGGCGGCGCGTTCATCCGTGAGGGGCCTCGACCCGGACGGCCCCGGGAACTCCGCCGTGGAGTCCCCGATGCAGCGGGGCTCCCGATCATTGCTGCGGGATATCAACGTCAGTCTGCTTATCGAGCTCGTCCGCCGCTCCGGTCCCATCTCTCGAGCGGAACTCGCTCGCCAAAGTGGGCTCAGTGCGCCAACGGTTTCTACGATCGTTGGCCAGCTGCTTGAGCGTGGGATCTTCATCGAGGTTGCAACGGCACCCTCAAATGGCGGTCGCCCGCCCGTGCTGCTCAGTATTGACCCGAGCGCCGGCTACGTGATCGGGATCAAGCTGCGCGGCGACGGCCTGACGACGGTGGTCTGCGATCTCGACGCCCAGGTCTTAGCGACCGAGGAGGCGTCAGTTTCGCTGGTCGGCGATCCTGCGGCCGCCATCCAGGCAATCGAGCAGGAGACTCGAAGAGCGCTGCGGGCTGCCGCAGTACCACGATCGAAGGTCCTCGGTGTGGGAATCGGCCTGTCTGGGGTCATCGACTCCAGTCGAGGCGTGTGCAACTTTTCCCACCTGCTCCAGTGGCGCAACGCGGATCTCGCAAAACCCCTCCAGCGCCGTTTGCGCTTGCCCGTTTGGGTCGACAACGACGTGAAGACACTCGCCGTCGCGGAGAAGTGGTCTGGTGATGCGCTCAGTGCTCGCGACTTCGTCACTTTGAGCGTCGGACGAGGCATTGGGCTCGGGATCGTCATCAACCGTTCGCTCTACCGCGGCGCGACTGGGGGAAGCGGCGAGTTCGGACACATGATCGTAGAGCCGGGCGGTCCAAAGTGTGAATGTGGCCGATTCGGCTGCCTCGAGGCGCTAGTCGGTGAGGACGCATTGCGTCGCCGTGTTGGAGAACGCCACGGGCGTGACGTGACGAGGGACCAGCTCATCGCACTTGCCACGGCTGGCGACGGGGCGACGCTCGAAGTGCTTGACAGCGCCGGCCGGAAGCTGGGTTTGGCGGTCGCCAACATGGTCACCCTGCTCAATCCAGAGCTGTTGATCATCTGTGGTGAGGGGACTGACCTCGGCAACCCATTTCTCGACCCGGTCGTAACCGCCGTACGAGAGCAGACATTTGCTGACTTGGGTCGCCAAGTTGAGGTGAAGGTACAGCGCTGGGGCAATGACGTGTGGGCTGTCGGAGCCGCGACGCTCGTGTTGCGCGAGTCGTTCAGCCTTCCTGGACCTGACGAGAAGAGCCATGCCATCTGGCACAGGCCCGGCCCAGAGCGGTGAGAGAAGCGGACGTGGACACGGCTTGGGCTAGGCAGCGGATCAAGTGAACGAGAGTAAGCCAAGAACGACGATGCGGTCGAGCGTTGCGTCCATACTGCGCAACCAGGAGGAGAACGGGGCGTTCGTCGCGTCGCCGGACTTCGCTGAGTATCGCTACTGCTGGCTACGTGACGGTTCATTTATCGCATACGCACTCGACCAGGTCGGTGAGCATGGCGCGTCAGCTCGATACCACGAGTGGGCCAACCGGGCGGTTGGGGGCATCAGCGCTCTAATCGACCGGGCGATCGACTGGCATCGCGAAGGCAAGGCATTGCATCCAGACCATATGCCGCCTGCCCGATTCGCTCTCGATGGTTCGAATGTCGTGGACGACTGGCCGAACTTTCAGATCGACGGTTACGGCACCTGGTTGTGGGCTTTGGGACAGCACCTGCTCAGCACCGGCCAGGATGGTGTTCCAGAGGAACTTCGTACTTCCGTCGAGCGGGTCGGGCGTTACCTCGACGAGTTTGCTCTCAGCCCCTGTTTCGACGTCTGGGAAGAGAGCGGGTCCGCGCTGCATACTTCCACGCTGGCGTGTGTTTACGGAGGCCTGACAGCCGCTGCGCGATTGCTGGATGACAAGGAGCTTCTCGAGCGCGCGGAATCTGTCCAATCCCGCGTTCGCGACAGCGCGCTTCGCCTCGGGCACTATGTGAAGTCAAGTGAGAGCGACGACGTAGACGCAAGTGTCCTTTGGCTTTCGACGCCGTTTTGGGTCGTCGAGCCAGGAGATCACTACTTCGCCCAGACAGTTCGGGCGATCGAGGCACGGCTCAGCCTCGATGGCGGACTTCGTCGCTACCCGACCGACACGTACTTCGGAAGCGGAGCGTGGCCGGTGCTCACGGCGTCGCTCGGTTGGCACTATCTGGCAGTCGGCGACGTTGACGCAGCACGTCGCTGTGGGGACTGGGTGGCCGGCCATTTCGATGACGAGGGATGCCTCGGCGAGCAATTCGGCGGGGAACGACGCGACCCAGAGCACTACCGCGAGTGGGTTGATCGGTGGGGTCTACCCGCGAAGGACCTCACATGGTCACACGCCATGTACGTAGTGCTCTGTGCCGCGCTCGACGATCTCGACGGATCGTACGCGGGAAGCGCGCGGATTCACCCGACCAGGAATCAGGGGGAGCTGGAGAAGTGACTCGGAGGGCACGCACGTGGTCAGCGCGGCAAGGCGGGTCGATCAACGGCGATTGAGTGAGTTGTCCGCGGGCGTTGCCCGCAAGTCTGAGAAGACAAGCGATCACGAGGAGGAGAAGGAGGGAAGGAGCAGGGCTACGCGGCCCAGGACCATCAGAAATCAATCAGAAAAGGGAAAGTGATCATGAAAGCAAGAAATCCATCAAGGTGGAGGACCAGGACGGCGGTGCGACTGCTTGTCGCGGTCGCCACGATCGGGGCTGGTGGCACATTGGTTGGTCTCACCGGGGCAGCGAGCTCGGCGTCGACCGTGGCGCACAGTACGTCAGTAGTGACGCTCCAGTTCTGGAACGCCTACAACGATGTAACAGAGACACCCGTGATGAATGGCGTCGTCATTCCTAGTTTCGAATCTCAGAACCCGGGGATCAAGGTAGTTGACGACACCCTTCCGTACGCCGGGCTCCTGGAGAAGTTCATCGCGTCGTCCGCCGCGGGGGACCCACCAGACTTGATGCGTTCTGACATCGCCTGGGTGCCCCAACTCGCATCCGAGGGCACACTGCTCGAAACCTCGACCCAGCCGTGGTTCAAACCGATCAAGGCAGCGGCTGATCCCGGCCCGCTTTCCACGAACTATTGGAACGGCGGCTACTACGGGCTCCCTGACGACACGAACACCCAGGTCTTCTTCTGGAACAGGGCGGACTTCGCCGCGGCCCACCTCTCCCCCCCGACGACATGGGGCCAGATGATCGCGGACGCGAAGTTGTTGACCATTCCGTCTAAGCAGCAACACGGTCTCGGCGTCGACAGCACCGACATCTGGAACGTCGGTCCGTACGTATGGACCGACGGCGGCAACTTCACGAACAAGGCGCTGACGCAGGCGACCGGTTACATGAACAGCCCCAAGACCGAAGCTGCGGTCCAGACGCTCGTGACCCTCTACAAGGAAGGGGTCATCGGCAGTGACTTCGTCGGCGGCTCAGGGTCGATCAGCGGGGAAACGGGCTTCCCGACTGGTGCGTACGCGATGTACTTCGACGGCCCGTGGGCTCCGACGAGCTACAAGGCTGCAAAGTTCACCGGCTACGGCACGTCGTTGATCCCGAGGGGCGCAGGGGGCTCGACTTCGGTCGTCGGTGGCGAGGACCTGGTCATAGCCAAGGGTGGCAAGCACCTCGCCGACACGATCAAGTTCGTCCAGTTCCTCCAGTCGCCATTTGCGCAGCTCGCGATGGCCGGTGCAGGCGACATGGCTGCGTACAAGACGGACTCCGCAGCCGAGGCGATTGAGAATCCCGCCCTCAAGATCTTCGCCCTGGAGCTCCTGACTGCGAGGGCTCGGCCGGTGACCCAGGGCTACGCCCAGCTTGACACCGACTTCTCCAACCAGCTGGCTCTGATGCTTGCCGGCAAGGTCGGAGTTGACCAAGGCCTGAACACCGCGGCCCAGGAAGCGAATAAAGCACTCGCCGGAAGTTGAGCGAAGCAAGTATCTCCGAGCGGCACCCGGCGACAGTCTCGCCGGGTGCCGCCTCGCGGCGATCCACCCGTTCGCATCGCGTCCGCCGGATCGCGACCCCCTATCTCCTGTTAGCACCGGCGGTGGTCGTCTACGCGGTCTTTACCGTCTACCCGATCTTCCGCCAGTTCGACATCAGCTTCTACAACTGGCACATCTTTCCCGGCGTGTCGAACCCCTTCGTCGGCTGGTCGAACTACACCGCGATCTTCCGCGACCCCGTCGTGCGCACGGCGTCGTTCAACTCGTTCCTCTTCATCGTCATCACGGTACCGGTCCAGATGGCGATCGGACTGTTTGCTGCAGCAGTCCTCACCGACCGCCTACCCGGATCGATGTTCTGGCGAGCGGCCGTGTACATCCCGGTCGTCACCTCGTGGGTTGTGGTGAGCTGGGTCTTCTCCTACATCTTCGCCTCGCAAGGCGGCATCATGAACGCCGTCGTCGGCTTCTTCGCCGGCCACAGCGTGAGCATCGACTGGACGGCGCAGACCTGGACGGGCAACGCGGTCATCTGGCTCCTCAGCATCTGGAAGGGTGTCGGCTGGTCGTTCATCATCTTCCTCGCAGCGCTCGATGGCATTCCCCGGCAGTTGCTCGAGGCAGCCCGGATCGACGGAGCCTCGGAGGCGCGGGTCTGGCGCCACGTCGTCCTCCCGTCGATTCGCGCCGCGGTCACCTTCGTCCTCGTGCTTCTCGTCATCGGCGCCGCGCAAGTGTTCACCCAGATCTACGAGATCACCAAAGGTGGTCCCTACAACTCGACGCAATCGCTCATGACCTACATGTACCAGCAGGCGTTTTCTTACTTCGCCTTCGGTTACGCGGCAGCCCTTGCGTCGCTGCTCGCTGTGGTGCTGTTCGGGTTCAGCGCGGCCGAGATCCGCATTCTCCGACAGCAAGACGTCTGAGGGAAGCGGAACGTGGCACCCTCAGGCGAGCCCAACCGGAGCAAGTCGGTGACGCCCATCGCAGGAACAGGGCCCGGACTCTTCGGCATCCGCAAGCGGAACCGTTCACGACTTGTCATCGCGGTGCTTCTGGCGCTGGTCTCCCTGGGCCCCCTCCTCTACATGCTCTCGTTGTCGTTCCAGCCGAACGGCGGCCTCCTCGGGGCGACGGTGCTCATCCCGACCCACCCGACGGTGCAGAACTACGTGCAGGCGTGGACCGAGAACAGCTTCAGCCACTACTTCTTCAACAGCCTCTTCGTCGCCGTCGCGACCGTTGCCATCACGGTCACGATCGCCTCGCTCGCCGCATTCGCGTTCGCGCGCTACAGGTTCCCGATGAAACAGGTGATCTTCTACATTTTCCTTGCCAGCCTCGCAGTGCCGAACCTGTTGCTTCTCATCCCCCAGTTCCTCCTCATGGACCGGCTTCACCTGCTCAACTCACTCGAGGGGCTCACCCTTCTCTACGTGGCCTCCAATCTGCCCTTCACGATCTTCTTGTTGCGCGGCTTCTTCGAGGCGATACCTCGCGAGTACGAGGAAGCGATCCGCCTGGAAGGGGCCGGGACGCTGCGGGTCCTCGTCAGCCTGATCGTGCCGCTCTCACTGCCAGCGGTCGCCGTGGTCTCGATGTTCATCTTCAGCGCCGCCTGGGACGAGTTCCCGGTCGCGCTGACGATGATCAATTCGGCGTCGCGATACACGCTCCCCGTCGGTCTAGCCGACTTCATCGGTGTGCACACGATTGCGTGGGGGCCGTTCTTCGCGGCGTCGGTCATCGCTACGGTGCCCGTCATCGTCGTCTTTCTTGTTTCCTTGCGCTGGTTCCGTAGCGGGGTGTCTCTCGGTGCCATCCGCTGAGCTGAAGCGCTTAGGTCGCGGATGCACGACGCCTCCGAACTTGAGCGGAACGACCGCGATGACGACCAGACTGACGAACCCAGCTGACTATCCCTGGGCGATGAGAGGGGCCTGAGATGGAGAACAAGGGCATTCTGGTCAGGGAGGGAGGCGGTCGCGAGCGCCCGTTCGGCGACGTGCGCGCGTTCTACCGGACCGGTGAGGAAGTTGTAGTAGCGATGTTGCCGGTGGGCACGTCCCGCGTCGTAGCGTGCCGCGCCACCGGCGAGGTGTTCGAGGCCGAGCTAGGCACCGGCGCCCGATTCGCGGAGCTCGGCTCCGGGACGTACACCGTCGAGGCGCTCGACGCCAGCGGCGACCTCCTCGCTGAGGAGCTGACGACGGTCGGCGCGCACCCCGGCGAGCGCCCGGTGCACGGTTTTGCCACCTCGTTCGAGGACGAGGACATCCCGGGCGTGCTCAGTTGGCACCGGGCGCTGCGCTCCACGGTTGTCCAGGTCTACGACTGGATGGCGAGCTACACAGAGCCGCTAGGCCCGGAGAGTGGCTGGAAGGATCCCTCGAACCGTCCGGTCTCCTTCGGGGCATTGCGTGCCCTCGCCGCGGGGCTCAAGGCACTCGGCGCCGTCGCCCACGCCTACGCACCGGTGTACGCCGTCGGCAACGCATTCGCCGCTGAGCACCCCGAGATGCTCATGTACCAGGGGGACGGGGAGCCCATTCGGTTCCTCGACCAGATAGTGCTGGCCAATCCCGCCAACGTGGACTGGCAGCGCCACTTCGTGGCCGCCTACGGATCGGCTGCCGACGCGATCGGCTTCGACGGCTTCCACATCGACACCTACGGCTACCCGCGGGTCGGGCACGACTTGGAGGGCAACGCCATCGACATGCGTACTGCCTACGAATCGTTCCTGAGGTTCGTGCGCGCCGCCTGGCCGTCCACCATGATCAGCTTCAACCAGGTCAACGGTGTGCCGTCGGCGACGAGCCTGCCCGGAGGGCCGGGCTTTCGCTACTGCGAGGTATGGTCCCCGAACGACGACTGGCGCCATCTGGAGGGACTGTTGGACCGCAGCTCCGGGCTCGCGGGGCTCCTCGCTCCGTCGACGTCGCGAGATTCCCTTATGCGTGGATCGATAGCCTGCTACCCGCCGGTGTGGGGGATCGACCGCCCGACCGGGCTTGTGGAAGGCGCAGCGCGTGAGGCGTCGCTGCGGACGGTCGTCTCCACCGAGGCGGTCGCCACCTGCCTCGGGGCAAGCGCGCTGATTTACGGTGACCAGACCGCAGCGCTTTGCGACCCCTACTACCCCAAGCACGCCCGCCTAACCGCGGACGAGGCGGCGACGGTGATCGCTTGGCGCCGCTTCGCGCTGCGGTGTCGAGACCTGTTCCTCGAGGGCGAGGACACGAGCTGGTACGAGATCGACGACGAGAACGGCGCTGTCGTCGCGGAGGCGGCCGCGCCGGTGCGGCCAGAGCCCGTCGGTGGGGCGCTCTTCGCCAGGGTGGTTCACGGCGAGGGCCGGGTGACGGTCGGCATTGTCGACCTAACCGGGAGCCAGAATGGGCGGTGGTCGGAGCCGACCGCAAAGAGGAACGTCTCCTCGGTTACGGTCAGGGTGCTGCTGGACCACCCGGAGAAGTGGCGGGCCGAGGCCGCCGTGCTCGGTGCCGGTGGCGATCGCTTCGCCCCCCTCTCCGTCCGGGACCTGCCACACCGCCGGGGTCGCGCGGTCGAGGTGAATCTCCCCCTGGTTAGCGGATGGTCCGTACTGCGTCTCGAGATGCGGGGACGCAGTCGCGTCAAGTGAGCATGAGTGGCTGTCTGTCGATCTGTGTCGATCGGCTTGGCTGCCAACTTGGCGGCCAAAGGAGGGTCCGTCTCAAGCGATACTTGGCCATCGAACTGGACTTATCCAGTGCGCTCCCCTGTGGCGGACAAGCGCTGGTTGAGGCGTGGTCAGCTGTCTTGGATCAGAGCCGAGGCTAGACCCCTCGCGAGTCGCCGAGCCGGAGCCGACGCTCACCCCACGACTGATCGAGGTTCCGAACTCGCCCTTGAGCGTGCGCGGATATACCGTGCAGGTCGATTACGGGCGCCTCCTCTGTTCGCCATGGAGTCAGTACCACGGTCGTTCTGTACTGCCTTCAGGATGGGCTGTCACCACCGCCGGTGTGATGCGACTCGGCACGCCTTTCAGACAGCTGCTCCGTCCATCAGCACCGTTGGTTCTGCTTCTGCGATTCTCGTCATATCGGAGTCCATTTCGCCGACCGGTGTCGATCGTGGCAGGAGCCAGACGAGTCCGAGGCAGACAACGACGACAATGGCTACGACGAGAACGCTGGCGGTCATCGCTTTTGCGCCGCCACTGTTACGCAGGACGCTGAAGAAGACGGTAGTAACGATGGCCGACCCAATGGCTGTGGCCAGTTGCTGTACCGCACTCAGGGAACCGCTCGCGCTTCCGGCTTCCTCGTGGGTGACGTCGCCGAGGGCGACTTCGTAGATGGTGCTGAAGCAGGCACCCATCCCGACGCCGAGAACGAGTAGTGACGGAGCAGTGAGCCACGGGGTCACCGACGTGCCCTTGGCAAGGACTGTAAGCCAGAGACCCAGCGTACCGAGCAACGTCGTCACCAGGCCGATGACGACGAGTCTGCGTCCGAGCGAAGTCAGCAGCGGTCGGCAGACGATTGACGCAGCAATGATGCCTACCATCACCGGTGCCAAACCGAGGGCTGCACTCGACGGGCTGAGGTGGAGCACGAGCTGGAAGAACAAGGAGATCACGTAGGCGAGACCGCTCACGGCGGCAAAGAAGCCCAGGCCGAGGACCAGTCCCGAGGTGAACCCCCTGTTCTTGAGGAGCGACGGTGTAATCAGCGGATTGGGCGTCTGCCGCTGGCGCACGGCGAAGCCGGTGAAAAAGAGGACGCCGCCGACCAGGCTGATGATCGGAAGGGCCGTCCATCCACTGCTCGAGCCCTGGATGAGCCCGAAGATGAGGGTGAGCATGGTCGCGCCGAGAAGCGCTGCACCCACGGCGTCGATGGGCTCGTGGGAGACCGGCTGGTCGTGGGGCAGCAGCCTGATGGCCGCGACTAACCCGATCAGACCGAGAACGATGTTGATCAGGAACACCGGACGCCAGTCCAAGCCGGCGATGTTGGCAGAAATGATGAAACCGGCCGCGATCGGTCCGAGAACCGCGGACACGCCCATGGCCGGACCAAACGCGCTGACGGCTCGCGGCAGCTGCGCACGCGTGAAGGTCGCCATGAGGATACTGATTCCCTGGGGGATCATGAGGGCTCCAAAGCCACCCTGGACGAGCCGGCCCACGATGATCATCGCCGGGTCGACCGACAGCCCGCACAAGGTCGACGCAACCGTGAACCCGGTGACGCCGATCAGGAAGATCCGTCGTTTGCCGTAGCGGTCGCCGAGGCGGCCGCCGACGACGAGGAGCACCCCGATTGCCAGGGCATAGCCGGCACCGAGCCATTTGATCAGCGACTCGCCGCCCCCGAGGTCGCGGGCGATCGAGGGTGCAGCGATGTTCGTGATGGTCGAGTCCATGAGGTCGAGGATGTCGGCGATGAGCACGACGACGAGGATTGCCCGCAGGCGGGGTGTCAGACGTGTCGGGTCAATTGGCCCGTCTGCTGTCGGCGTCTCAATCGGGTCTGCTGCGTCCAACGAGGCCGGGGTCACGACCGTCCGAGTCCTTCATGCTCGCTTTCAAGGGGCGGACGCGGTGTCATAGCCATACCGTTGAGCAGCACCCGGACGTGCCACCCGAAGCGGGCTTCCGGCGTTCCGGAAAGCAAGTCACCGCCCAATGCGGCGATCGTTGGATAGTTGCTGGTGGTGGCCTGATGGATCGCGTGCTCCAGCGCCTCTTCGTCCTCATCGGCATCCATGACCTGGCGACGGGTGCCATGCTCCAGCGCGATCGAGGTAGCGAAGAGGAGCAGGATATCCACCCCCCACGCCGACTGGGCATCGGGAATGCCGCCCTCCCGAAGGAGGGTCAGCAAGCCTTCCACCAGCGCTAGGTAGTTCGGCCCCGCCGGTCTCGTGACCAGTGCCGACCGGGCCAGGCCGGGATGCCCGCTCAGGATGCCGTTGTAGGACCACAACATCCGAACGATGGTGTCGGCCCACTGTGCGGACCGATCAGGCACCAACCCCACGAACCCGAGAAGCTCGTCGAGCACGGCGGCATGAAGCTCAGCCGTATTGCGGAGGTAGACGTACAGGGACGCGGGGCCGGTGTCGAGTTCGGCCGCTAGTCGCCGCATGGTGACGTGCTCCAAGCCCTCCGCCCGCATCACCGCAACGGCGGTCGCGATGATCCCTGCCCGGCTCAAGGCCGGCTTGGCTGGACGTTCGCGGCGGCTGCGGGAAGTCGTGGACTGCATGCCACCACTATAGCGAACACGTTCGTTACGAACACGTTCGTACCTAATCAACTCACGGGACGCCATTTCGGCCGCGATCAGCCGCGCCGCCTGAGTGCGGCACCTACCAGGGTCACGCCCCACCGGTCAACAAGTTCCCGTCTTTGCCACTCGGCGAACTCGGCATCGCCGTGGAAAGTGAACGACCGCTGAGAGCTTCGCCTATCGCCCGGGTCGCAACCGACCACGACCCGGATCTCCCAGACCCCCCGGGACCGCTCTCGGACAAACCCGGTACCGCGCCTCGGTCGGCTCGGGCAGAGGTTGCATCCCTACAATTTCGCCGGATCCGCGGCGTCGTAAGAGTCGAGAATCGTGGTTGCTCGGGCGTACTTCGACCGCAATCGGGCAGCTTGACCGGCCGGCAACAAAGCCAGACGCGCTTCACTGGCGTTGTCGGCCACATCGGCCCTCTTGACGGCCCGAGCGATGGGATCTTGCGCGGCCCGGCGTACGAAGTCCTCGTAGCTCTCGTCATTCCCGCGGGAAAGCGCCTCCACTACCCTGACGATCTCGGGCGGGCAGCCTTCGGCGAGAAGTTTGTCTGCCGTCATATCGGAGTCCTCTAAGAGGTCGTGGAGGGCAGCGGCGAGCTTCTCCTCCGGTTTGTCCACCGCGCCGACGACCCGACGGATGTGGCTGATGTAGGGCCGTCCAGCCTTATCGACTTGCCCGCTATGGTGAAGTTCAGCCAACTCCAGAGCCTGATCTAAGTTCACAGGGACTTCTGT
>PMZN01000026.1 GCA_003170375.1 Acidimicrobiaceae bacterium
GGAGGTCCCGTGCAACTACGAGAGAAGATTGACGCCGCCGAGGGTGTTCGCAAGGCCGACCTCGTGCTGACCGGCGGGCAGCTGGTCAATGTGGCGACGGGCGAGATCTACCCGGCCGACGTGGCGGTGGCCGGCGATCTCATCGCAGCGGTGGGCGATGTCGGGCCGCACACAGGACCGGACACGACCGTCGTCGACGTGAGCGGTCGGTACCTGGTCCCGGGTCTCATCGATGGCCACCTGCACATCGAGTGCAGCAAGCTGTCGATCACGATGTTCGCCGACGCCGTGGTCCGCTACGGCACGACGAGCGTTGTGTCCGGGCTCGACCAGACCTTCGCGGTGGCGGGGTTGGACGGAGTGCGGGACGCTCTCTTGGAAGCCGAAGCGAGCCCGATGAAAGTGTTCTGGGCAGCCCCCTACAAGGTGCCGTACACGATTCCGGAGTCGAACGTCGGCTTCCGGCTCGGCCCGGACACCCATGAGATCGCCCAGAAGTGGGACGACTGCTACGGGGTCTGGGAGACGGTCACGGAGTTCATCACCAACCGTGACCCCGAAGTGCTCGAGGTGATCGAGATGGCCGCCCGGAACCGGCTGCCGGTCTTCGGCTGTGCGCCGATGGCCAGCGAGGCCACGATCGGCGTGCTGGCCGCCGCCGGGGTGCGCCTGGACCACGAGAGCTACAACGCCGAAGAGGTCCTGACGAAGATGCGCGCAGGCATGTACGTGATGGTCCGCGAGTCGGCCGTTGCCCATTTCATGGAGGAGAACATCCAGGTGGTGACCCGCCTCGGTGCCAATCCCGGCAGGGTCGGTTTTTGCACCGACGACGTGACCGCGACCAGCATCCTCGGTGGCGGGCACCTCGACGCTCTCGTGCGGATGGCCATGAAGGCCGGGGTCCCGCCGATCACCGCGATCCAGATGGCGACCATCAACACGGCGCAGATGTACCGGATCGATCACCTGGTCGGGTCCATCTGCCCAGGGCGGGCCGCCGATGTGCTCGTCGTCGACGACCCCGCGAGCTTCGTCGTCGAACGAGTGATCTCAAAGGGGATCCGAGTAGCCGAAGGGCAGCGCACGTCGCTCCGGCCCCGGGCGCCGTCGCGCGGCCCGGCACTGCTCAACACGATGAAGCGGGCGCCGCTCAACGCCGACGAGATCCAGCTGGCCACGACCCTCGGTTCCCCGGTGCGGGTGCTTGCCATGGACATGGACCGGGAGGTCCCCTTCGTCCGCCGCCGCCGCGACGTCGTCCTACCGGTGATCGACGGCGTGGTGCAGCCGGACGTGGCCCAGGATGCGCTGTATGTGACCGTGATCGAGCGGTACGGAAAGACCGGGACGGTGCCAGTCGCCGTGGTCTGCGGCTTCGGTCTCCGCTCCGGCGCGCTCGCGACCAGCGCCGCTCCGGACGACAACAACATCGTCTGCGTCGGCACGAACCCGTCCGACATGGCCCTTGCGATCAACGAGGTGATCAGGATCGGAGGCGGTCTTGCGGTCGTGGACTGCGGAGCAGTGCTCGAGACGCTGGCGCTGCCGGTCGGAGGCATCGTCGCCGACATCGACGTCGAGACGATGGCGGTGGCCGAGGCTCGGCTGGACGCCGCCGCCCGCAGGCTCGGCTGCGAGCTGCCATCGGCGTTCGGTTACCTGATGTTCCTCGAGATCACGTCCATACCGGACTACGCGATCACCGACCTCGGCCTGGTGGGCGTCCGCGAACTAGCCGTGTTGGACCCGGTGCTCGGCCCGGCCTGACGCGTCCGCGCAGGCTACTTGGGGCGTCTCTTTGCGCCCTTGGCCAGATGCTCGACCAACGCGTCCGACCCCGGGAAGAAGAGTCCTTCATGCCCATCTTCGGTCCAACGGACCTGGTAAGGAGGACCTCCGTCTGTTCCGAGCACCTTCAGGACCTCGGCGGTCCGGTCAGGTTGGGCAACCGTGCGGCCCCGGACCACAAGGTGATCTCCGGCCTTCACATCCATCGTGGTGCCTCCTCAACATCCGGGTTCCCATCGATCATGGTTCGATCGCCGTGCCTCAAGTGTACGAGGCGAACGCCCCGAGTTCTTAGCGAGGCGTAGGCCAAGGTGCCGGCTCAGCGAGTGACGCTGTCACCCGTCATAGGATCGAGCAAATGAGCGGCTCGGAATCGTTCCTCGTGACTCCCGAGGACTTGAAGCACCACGGCCGCCGGACCATCGATTGGGTCGCGGACTACCTGTCGAACCTGGAGAGCTACCCGGTGCTCGCGAAGACAGTTCCCGGAGAGATCGCGGCGATGCTGCCACGGTCTGCCCCGGAGGAGCCCGAGCCGTTCGAGGCACTTCTCGCCGACCTCGACAGGATCGTGCTGCCTGGGACCACCCACTGGCAATCGCCTGGTTTCTTCGGCTTTTTCCCAGCTAGTGCGTCGCCGCCGGCGATCCTCGGCGAGCTCGTCACGGCCGGGCTCGCCGTCAACGGGATGGTGTGGGCAACGAGCCCGGCGTGCACCGAGATCGAGACCGTCGTGCTCGACTGGCTCGTCGAACTGCTCGGCCTGCCGGTCCGGTTCCGCTCGGAGTCGGAGGGTGGCGGCGTGATCCAGGACAGTGCCTCATCGGCGACGCTGTGCGCGTTGCTTGCTTCGCGAGACAGGGCGATCCGCGGTGGTGCGGCCCTCGCAGAGCTGTGCGTGTACACCTCGGTGGAGGCCCATTCGTCGGTGCAGAAGGGAGCCAGGGTCGCCGGCTTTTCTCCCGCGCACACGCGTCTCATTGCGACCGACGAGACCTTCGCGATGGATCTGGACGCGCTCGAGTCAGCCATCCGCAGCGACCGCGAGTCCGGGCTCGTGCCCTGCTGCGTGGTCGCCACGTCCGGGACGACCTCCTCGATGGGTTTCGACCCGATCCGGGCGATCGGCGAGCTGTGC
>PMZN01000035.1 GCA_003170375.1 Acidimicrobiaceae bacterium
ATATTGAGAAGGCCGCTGATCTCGCTCATCCGCCAGAACCGCAGCACCCCAGGCGCGCCCGACCCCTTCAGGCCGTCGTCGCCGAGTTAGGAGAGGAGTGAAATGGAGAACACCGATACCGCAGCCATGGCTGCCACCGGCGCTTCCGACGAGGACGAGCCGAAGCGAATGGCCATCATCTGCTGGAGCAATGACCTCGACCGGGTGTGGCCGGTGATGATCCTGGCCACTACCGGTGCCGCCTCCGGCCTCGAGGTCGATGTCTTCTTCACGTTCTGGGGGCTACGGGTGCTGCAGAAGAACGACAAGCGGGTCACTGGCAAGAACTGGATGCAAAAGGCAGAGTCGCTGTTCGACCGCGGTGGCAGTGAGCACCTCAAGCTGAGCAAGGTGCACTTCGCCGGGGCGGGCACCTCCATGATCAAGTTGCTGGCCAAGCAGCACAAGGTCGCAAGCGTGACCGAGCTGATGGAGATGGCCATGGACGTCGGCGTGCGGCTGCACCCGTGCCAGATGTCGATGGACCTGTACGGCCTGTCGAGCTCCGACTTCATCGACGGGCTCCAACCCACTCTCGGCGCGGCCAGCTTCATCGACATGGCGGCCAAGGCGGACATCCAGCTGTTCATCTGACGTCACGAATTGGCCGACCGCCGCCGACCGCGGAGATCGGATTGGAGCCGGCCGCTTGGCCGCGGTCCACGAAGCGGTGTTGGTACGCCAGCTACCGAACCAGGAAACCGACCTCGTTCTGTACCGGCTCCGCGATCACTTCCACGTCGTCGACTCGGGCCCGCGGAGGGCCCTTGCGACACCACGAGATCATCTGGCTGACAGCCTCAGGGGATCCCTCGAACACGGCTTCCACGCTGCCGGCCGAGCAGTTGCGCACCCAGCCCGTGACACCGCGCGCCAGGGCCTCGGTCCGGCAGCCATCGCGGTACCAGACGTTCTGAACTCGACCAGTGACGACCACACGCCGCCGCTCGAGGCTCATAGCGGTGAGATTACTCGGAAGGTGCAACCGCCATCCAAGGCGCGCCGCCGCCGCAGACGCCTCGGTTGTCCCCGGTTGTGTCCCGGTACGATCGTCCCAGATGACGACCCTGGCAGCCCCGTCCACGCGCTCCAGGCGTCAGGCGATCGGTCTTGGCGCTTCTGCTCTCGCGGCCTTCGGTTGGGGGTTCGGGGGGATCTTCGCGAGGCTCGCGTCCGCGTCAGGCCTCGTGCTGTGCTTCTATCGCCTGTGGCTCGGAGCCGCGCTTCTGTCGATTGCCGTGTACGCGTCCGGCCGCCGACTGAGCTGGAGCAACTTCCGGGCGTCATGGCTCGGCGGCGTGTTCCTGGCCGGGGACATGGCCATGTTCTTCTGTGCCATCAAGCTCACCACCGTTGTCGACGTGACCGTCATCGGTGCCGTTCAGCCCGCCCTGGTGCTCATAGCTGCGCGTCCTCTGCTCGGCGAACGGATGGGACGATGGGACGTCTTTTGGATCTTGGTGGCCATCGCTGGCGTCTCCGCCGCGGTGATCGGCCCCGGAGTGACGAGCCGCCACGAATTGGTGGGAGACCTGCTCGCCGTCGGGTCCATGTTGTCCTGGTCCGCCTATTGGCTTGCATCCAAGCACGCGAGGGCAACTCAGAACGCCTTGGAGTACACCGCGGTCGTGACGATCGTGGCCGCGATCGCCTTGACTCTGATCGTGCTGGTATCAGGTCAGTCCCTCGCTCGAGTGCGAGCCGGCGACTGGCTGTGGATCTCTCTGCTGGCGATCGTGCCGGGAGGCGCCCATCTTTTGATGAATTGGGCTCACCGTTACGTCGACGCCTCGGTCTCGTCGGTGATCGGGTCGAGCAACCCGGTCGTCGCGGCCGTGGCCGCGGTGGTCATCCTCGGCCAGCCCCTGACTGCAGTCCAAGTCGGCTGCGGTCTCGCGGGAATTGTGGCCATCGCGATTGTCGCCGCGCGACACCGCCAGCCGTTGGAGTCCGCGCTCGAGTGACAAGCTGCGCGNNGACCGCCGTCCGCGCTCGGATAGCCGCCGCAGCGAGTTGAGAGGCGTGGGGCCGTGAGGGCCACGGCATGAAGTGAAGCCAACCCCGCTCGTTAGACTCTGGGCCATGTCCGAGGTGCCAGAGGATGCCCCCCGGCCGTCCGCGCAGCTGCAAGAGCCGTCGTCGAACCGTGTCGCCACCCGTCGTGCGACTACCCCAGTTCGGGTGCTCGCGGCGAACCCATCCGGCACCGGCTTCGAACGGCCGGACCGCCTCGCCACCGAGGAGCCGATGGCGATCCAAGTGCGGGGCCGGCACCAGGAGCCGGTGAGCGTCGCGGTGACGATGCGGACGCCAGGCAACGACTTCGAGCTCGCGGCGGGGTTCCTCGTGAGCGAGGGACTCGTCCACGAGCTCCATGAGATTGCGGGTATCCGCTACTGCGATGTCGCGCCCGAGGAGCAGCACTACAACGTCGTGACCGTGGATCTCACCGTGCCCTTCACGATGGACTTCGCAGAGCGGCACTTCTTCGCCTCGTCGAGCTGTGGGATCTGCGGAAAGGCTTCGCTCGACCAAGTCGAGGTCAACTGTCCGGTGATCGAGTCCGGGCCGGTGATCGCTCGCTCGACCATTGTCTCGTTACCTGACGCGTTGCGCAGTTCCCAGCACATCTTCGAGCAGACCGGCGGCCTGCACGCTGCGGGGCTCTTCGATCCTGAGGGGCGTCTCGTCGAGTCGCGCGAGGACGTCGGGCGCCACAACGCGGTCGACAAGCTCATCGGTCATGCTCTGCTCTCCGGCAAGATGCCGTTGCGGGAGCGGGTACTTCTGGTGTCAGGACGCGTGAGCTTCGAGATCGTGCAGAAGGCGGCGGTCGCCGGAATCCCGATCACCTGTGCGGTCTCCGCGCCTTCGAGCCTCGCGGTCGAAGCGGGCGAGCGACTCGGCATGACTGTCGTCGGCTTCCTTCGTGGTGACAAGTTCAACGTGTATTGCCACCGCGAACGGGTTGATCTCGAGGCCTGATCCGGCTGCGCGACAGCCGATGGTCGGGGAGCAGGCGCTAGGCCGGCTTCGCCTCCGCAAGGAGATCAGCGGCAGCGACCACGAGCGGGTCGAAGCCGCCGCTGTGGACGTTGTCGAGAAGCTCGCGTCGCATCAGTGGCGGCCAGAACATGCGGATGTGGTCGGCCACTTCGGCCGCGGCCTGCGCCTGCGGATGGTGGCGGAAGTTCGCCGCAATCTGGTTTGCCATGCGCACCAGGTCAGTCCGTGTCATCTTGTCGATTCCTCAGCGGAACACAGGGACATCGGAGTCCACCTGGTGCGACGGGGCACTCGGGGACTCCGGGCTGGTCCCTGCGTGCAAGCGTGCACGCACCTGAACGGCGGTCACCTTGTACTCCGGGCAGTTCGTCGCCCAATCGGAATGCTCCGTTGTCACGACATTGGCACCCGTCACAGGGTGGTGGAAGGTCGTGTACACGACCCCTTGAGGCACGCGATCGGAGATGTGTGCTCGTAGCTCGGTCTCGCCCGAGCGGCTCGCGAGCGCTACCCAGCCGCCCTCGACGACACCGCGCTCTTCGGCGTCGTAGGGGTGGATCTCGAGCAGGTCTTCCGGATGCCACGCGACGTTCTTCGTCCTTCTCGTCTGGGCGCCGACGTTGTACTGGGACAGGATGCGACCGGTCGTGAGTATGAGCGGATAGCGACGGTTCGTCCGCTCGTCTGTCGGGACAAACGGGGTCTCGACGAATCGACCCTTTCCGCGGACGAACTTTCCGATGTGCATGATCGGCGTGCCGAGAGGAGCGGCCTCATTGCACGGCCATTGGATGCTCCCCACCTCGTCGAGCTTTGCGAACGAGACTCCGGCGAAAGTGGGCGTCATCCTCGCGATCTCGTCCATGATCTCGTTCGAGCCCCCGTAGTGCATCGGGTAGCCCATCGCCGTGGCGAGGTCGCAGACGACCTGCCATTCCTGCTTGCCGTTTCGCGGCGCCATGACCGGCCTGACCCGGTTGATGCGCCGCTCGGCGTTGGTGAAGGTCCCGTCCTTCTCGAGAAACGACGTCCCCGGCAAGAAGACATGTGCGAACTTCGCGGTCTCGTTCAAGAACAGGTCCTGCACAATGCAAAGCTCGAGCGATGAGAGCGCCGCCTGGACGTGGTGGGTGTTCGGGTCGGACTGTGCGATGTCTTCGCCCTGCACATAGAGGGCCTTGAAGGTCCCCTCGACCGCACCGTCGAACATGTTGGGGATGCGCAGCCCTGGCTCTGAGTCGAGCGAGCGACCCCACGTCTCCTCGAACAGGTGGCGGACCGTGTCGTCAGACACGTGGCGATAGCCAGGGAACTCGTGCGGGAACGAGCCCATGTCGCACGAGCCCTGCACGTTGTTCTGGCCCCGGAGCGGATTGACGCCGACGCCTTGCCTGCCGATGTTGCCTGTCGCCATGGCGAGGTTCGCGATCCCCATGACCATCGTGGAGCCTTGGCTGTGCTCGGTGACGCCGAGGCCGTAGTAGATGGCTGCATTGCCACCCGACGCGTACAGGCGGGCCGCAGCCCGCAGGTCCGCGGCCGGCACGCCGGTGATCTCCTCGGTCGCCTCCGGGCTGTACTCCGGCGCGGAGATGAAAGCCGCCCACGTCGCGAAGTCGTCCGGTTCGCAGCGTTCGGCCACGAACTCGTGATCCACGAGATCTTCGGTGACGACGACGTGTGCGATGGCGTTGACGACCGCCACGTTGGTCCCCGGGTGCAGCTGCAAGTGGTAGTCGGCCTCGACGTGCGGCGAGCGAACGATCTCGGTGCGACGCGGGTCGATCACGATGAGCTTCGCACCCTCCCGCATCCTTCGCTTCATCCGGGAGGCGAAGACCGGGTGCGCCTCGGTCGGGTTCGCCCCGATCACGACGATGACGTCGCAGCTGTCGATCGACTTGAAGTCCTGAGTGCCGGCCGAGGTGCCAAAGGTCTGTTTCAGGCCGAATCCGGTGGGGGAGTGGCAAACGCGGGCGCAGGTGTCGACGTTGTTGTTGCCGAAGGCGGCCCGCACCATCTTCTGCACGACGAAGACCTCTTCGTTGGTGCACCGCGAGGACGTGATCCCTCCGATCGCAGCGACGCCGTGGCGATCCTGGATCGATCTCAGGCGATCCGCCGTGTAGGAGATGGCCTCTTCCCAGCTCACCACACGCCACGGGTCCGTGATGGCGTCGCGGACCATCGGCGTGAGCACGCGCTCTTTGTGTGTCGCGTATCCCCAAGCGAAGCGACCCTTCACGCACGAATGGCCCTCGTTGGCGCCGCCGTCCTTGTAGGGCACCATCCGGACTACCTCGTCACCTCGCATCTCGGCTTTGAACGAGCAGCCGACCCCGCAGTAGGCGCAGGTCGTGATCACAGTTCGGCTCGGGACACCCAGGCTGATGACCGTCTTCTCTTCGAGCGTCGCAGTCGGGCACGCCTGCACGCACGCGCCGCAGGAGACGCACTCGGACCCGAGGAAGTTGCCGGTGCCCGGTGCGACCTTCGAGCCGAAGCCGCGGCCTGCAATCGTCAGGGCGAAAGTTCCCTGGGTCTCCTCGCAGGCCCGAACGCAACGTGAACAGACGATGCACTTGGATGCATCGAAAGTGAAATAGGGATTGCTCTCGTCCTTTTTGGTGTCGAGATGGTTGTCACCGGCGTAGCCGTAGCGAACCTCGCGAAGTCCCACGGCTCCCGCCATGTCCTGGAGCTCGCAGTCCCCGTTAGCCGCGCAGGTGAGGCAGTCAAGCGGATGGTCCGAGATGTACAGCTCCATGACGCCGCGGCGGAGCTTTTCGAGGCGCGGTGTCTGGGTGGAGACCTTCATGCCGGCCTCCACCGGAGTCGTGCACGACGCTGGCGTGCCGCGCCGGCCGTCGATCTCCACAAGGCAAAGGCGGCATGAACCGAATGCCGCCAGACTGTCGGTCGCGCACAGCTTCGGCACGTCGATGCCGGCGAGGGCGGCAGCGTGCATGACCGAAGTGCCCTCGGGCACCGTCACGGCCAGTCCATCGATCTCCACGTGGATCGATGCTTCTCCTGGTCGAGCCGGCGTACCGAGGTCGTGCTCCTTGAGCAAGGTCATGACTGATCTCCTCGGGTCATCGACGACTTTCGGTTTGACCTGACTTCGTTCTTGCTACATGTCATTATGGCATCCCGGCGCCACGAAACTGGTCTCGCGCCTCACAGCAGGACCGCCTCGACCTGGTCGAAATCCTCGGGGAAGTGCTCCAAGGCGCTCCGCACAGGCAAGGGGGTGAGCCCACCCATCGCGCAGAGCGACCCGTCAACCATTGTCTCGCACAAGTCCTCGAGCAGTTCGAGGTTGGCCTCGCGGTTGTCCCCGGCGATTATGCGGTCAATGACCTCGACGCCGCGCACTGCTCCCACCCTGCAAGGTGTGCACTTGCCGCAAGACTCTTCAGCGCAGAACTCCATCGCGAAGCGCGCCTGGTGGCTCATGTCCACGCTTTCGTCGAAGACCACGATGCCCCCGTGTCCCACCATGGCGCCGGCTGCCGCGAAGGCCTCGTAGTCCATCGGCAAGTTGAAACGGCTCGTCGGCAGGTAGGCGCCGAGGGGACCGCCGACCTGGACAGCCCGCACCGGTCGACCGCTCGCGGTCCCACCGCCGTACTCCTCGACGAGCTCGCCGAGGGTGACGCCGAAGGCAGTCTCGACGATGCCACCGTGCTTGATGTTGCCCGCGAGCTGGAAGACTTGAGTCCCGCGCGAGCGCCCCACACCGAGCTCCCGGAATGCCTCGGCTCCCTTCGCGAGGATCGGCGGGACCGTGGCGAGAGAGAGGACGTTGTTCACGACCGTTGGCTTCCCGAAGAGCCCGGCGATCGCAGGGAGCGGGGGCTTGGCGCGTATCATGCCGCGCCGACCCTCGAGGCTCTCGAGCATGGCCGTCTCCTCACCGCAGATGTACGAGCCGGCCCCGACTCGCAGGTGCAGGTCGAAGGAGCGGTCCGTCCCGAGCACAGAGGGTCCCACCCAGCCGTTCAGATAGGCGATGTCGATCGCCGCAGCCATCGTGGTGACGGCGTCGGGGTACTCAGAGCGGAGGTAGACGTAACCCTCGCTAGCGCCGACTGCGAGCCCGGCGATGACCATGCCCTCCACCACGAGGAAGGGGTCGCCCTCCATGAGCATGCGATCGGCGAAAGTCCCGCTGTCGCCCTCATCCGCGTTGCAGGCGATGAATTTGAGGTCCGAAGGCACGTCTAGGACCGTCTGCCACTTGATACCTGTCGGGAAGCCCGCCCCACCCCGGCCGCGAAGACCGGAATCGGTTACGGCCGTCACGATCTCCTGAGGCGTCATTCCGAGCGCCAGGCGCAGTCCCGCGAGGCCGCCGGTCGCCTCGTAGTCCGCCACTGAGAGCGGATCGTTGATCCCGACCCTTGCGAAGGTGAAACGTGTCTGTCGTCTGAGGTGGGAGATCTCCTCGGTCTTCCCCAGGCAGAGCCGGTGCGGCGCGCCGTCGAGCATCCCGGCGTCGAGGAGCTCACCGACGCCCCCGGCGTGGACCGGGCCGTAGGCGACCCGCCCTTCGGGTGTGGAGACTTCCACGAGCGGCTCGAGCCAGAACATCCCGCGTGAGCCGTTGCGCACAAGGCGGATGTCGCGTTGGCGAACAGCCGCCTCCCGCGTGATCGCGGTCGCGACGTCATCTGCGCCGACCGAACGTGCGGCGGCGTCAAGAGGCACGAAGACGTCGACAGGACCCATCAGCGCGCCTCGGCCCTAGAGGCGGCGACGAGCTCGTCGAAGCCGGCCTCGTCGACCCTGCCCTTCAGCCGGCCGTCAACGAGCACTGCCGGGGAGAGCGCGCAATTGCCGAGACAGAACACCTGCTCGAGGGTCACTGCGCCATCGGACGTCGTGCCACCGAAGTCGACTGCGAGGTGCTCGCGTGCATGCCGGGCGAGCCGCTCGGCACCCATGGACTGGCAGGCTTCGCCTCGACATACGTGGATCACCGAGGTGCCCGGCACCTCGGAGCGGAAATCCTTGTAGAAGGTGACGACGCCGTAGACCTCGGCCTTGGAGAGGTTCAGCGCCTCAGCCACGAGATCGACGGCCCGGGCATCGATATGGCCGAACACATCCTGCAGCTCGTGCAGGACCGGCATCAGAGCACCGCGTTTGGCGCGATGTCTCTCAACGATGGCAACGGTTCGCTCCTGCGACCAGGGCAAGTAGAAGCCTTTCGTATTCGGAGCCATCGCTACACCTCATTCGGGCTGCGCAGCCCGAATGAGGTGCGCGCCGAGTCCGAAATCACAACTTGGATGCTGAAGACATGTTAACGAACGAGACCAGGTCCACGACTCTCGCCACTTGAGAGGCTGTCGATTGTCGGAGTCGACCCAAGGTACAGGGCAGCCTCCCCGCTCAGCCGTACATCAGCGAGCCCGGGGTCGTGAGCAGCTCGCCCGTCTCCAGCCACGTCTTGAG
>PMZN01000072.1 GCA_003170375.1 Acidimicrobiaceae bacterium
CGAACAGGTAGATCGCGAAGTACGAGATGTGGTTGTTCAGGAAGTACTTGAACACTACGTAGTAGACGCACAGGATCAGTGCAGGGTTCAGGAAGGACCACAAAAAGCCGAGAACGCTGTTCTTGTAGCGGACCTTCAGCTCCTTGCGAATGAGAAAGACGACCAGCTCGCGCGCCTGCCAGATCTCGATGAACCGATTGCGGAGGCTCACCTTCGCGGAGACGACTCGCGATGGGAGTTGTCGACGGTCGCCAAGATCCGCGTCAAGGAGCGAACCCGTCGGTGTAACTTCCATCCCCCGCACCCTAGCCAAGAAAGGCTCTTCCCGGCAGACGCGGCAAGCTTTGGCGCAACCAGTGTCACCACCTCGCTTGGGCACGACCCGGTAAGCTCCACCACAGAACGAGCGCACCGAAGGAGACGATTGACCGTGGCGTCCATCGGCCGACGAGGTTGGCGCCAGGCGAAGACCAGCTTGACGACAAAGTTCGACAGACGTGTGACGCTGCCGCTCGCGGACGCGCTTGAACGCGTCACCCAGCTGCAGGACCAGGTTGCCGAACTGACCGACGTCGTCAAAGTGCAGGTCGAGATGGGCAACCAGACGACCGAGCTCCTCGGGCGTCTTCTCGCTACTGCTTGCAGCCGTCTCGAGGCGCTCGAAGACTCTCCCGGCCGGGTCACGACGGCCGGGGTGACCGCAACCGAGGTGACGGCGCGCGGGTCCAGCGAGAGCACGGAGAACCAGCCTCGCGATGAGGCAGGGGCGTCTTCTGCCTCCGAGGACCCGTCGCAGCACTGAGCCTCGGCCCCCTTCAACATGACCTCCGGCCCTGTCGTACTCGACCTTCAAGCACTCCAGAACCCGGGCTTGCGGGACCGAGGGGTCGCCCGGTACGCCTATGAGCTCGCGGTGGCCCTCGAGCGCGAACACCCTCAGCTTGTAGGCCGCTACCTGCTCAATCCCGACCTGCTGCCACCCGGCGATCTTGGGCCCCTCCTTGGATCGGGAAAAGTCGACTATGCGGGGGTGTCCGACCCGGTTGTCCCGGGAGCCCGTGTGCTTCACGCGTTCCCGCCCTTCGACCCCGGCGTTCCGATCGGTCGCATATGGCCCCGATGGGCCCACGAGAGAGGCCTGCGGTTCTGCGCGACCGTGTACGACCTGATCCCTCCCGGCCACGACGGCTCGTCCCTCGACGACCTCCGGCGGAGGACCAGGAACTCGGGCCGTAAGGAGGTGCTGCGCGCTGCCGACGCACTACTGACGATCTCACCCGCCCAAAGTCGGTCGCTGGTGAGCAATCTCGGCGTCGACCCGAGGAAGTTGCACGTTGTGGGCGCGGGCACGGAGCGGCAATTCATGCCCGCAACAACACGAGAAAGTGCCTTCCTGCTGGCGCAGGCAGGCGTGCCTGACCTCGAGCCCTCCTTTGTCCTCTACCCCGCCGCAAGCGACGATCACGACAACGTCGAGGCGCTCATCGGCGCCTTCGCCCGCTTGCCTGAGGCATTGCGCAACTCGCGTCAGCTCGTCCTCTCCGGTTACTTTCCCGGACCGACTGCAAGCCGCTTCAGGCACTTGGCGGCTGCCGAGGGCATCGATGGACGAGTCCTGTGCACAGGAGAGGTATCGAAGGAGTCGATGCTTCGCCTCTACCAGGCGACCGAGCTCCTGTGCTTCCCTTCCCTCTTCCACGGCTACAACCTTCGCGTCGCGGACGCAATGGCATGCGGCGCTGTAACCATCGTGTCGGACGTGGACCTCTTGAGGGACCTGGTCCCGCCCGAAGCCCGTTTCGACCCGTCAAATCCGGCTGCTATCAGCGCCTTGATCGAACGAGGCCTATGCGACGGGGCGTTCCGCGAAACGTCGCGCCTGCACGCTTTGGCTACTCGAACGACGTGGGCAGACGTTGCGAACCAGACCGTCGCGGTCTACGAAGCGCTGCTGGCCCGGCCCGGCCGTCCATGGCGCCGTCGTCGTCGGGTAGCGATAGTCTCGCCCTTCCCGCCCGTGGCTTCTGGGGTCGCGGACTACAGCTTCCGCCTCGTCGAAGAACTGGCCGCTCTCGGCGATCTCGAGATCGACTGCTTCGCCGACGGCCTCGACTTCTCGCCGGGGCCACCCAGCGCGCCGTCGAGACTCGCGATCTACGACGCGCGGTGCCTTCTCGGCGTGGAAGCCGCCACAGGGGGCTACGACGACATCGTCTACGTCCTCGGCAACAGCGAGTTCCATGCGGCGGGATTGGCGTCGCTCCGCCGTCGGGGCGGGACGGTTCTGGCCCACGACGTGAGGTTGAGCGGCTTGTACCGTTTCGCAGCGACCTCGAGAGCGGCCGTGCAGGAAGGGGTTCCCGGCACGCTACGGAGGATCTACGGGCCGCTCCTGCCCGAGGAGCTGGCCTCGTCGAGCGAGGTCATACCGGCCGAAGCGGAGCGCTACGACCTGCTCATGGGGCGCGAGATCATCGGTCTCGCGGACCGCTTCCTCGTGACGTCGGAGGCCGCCGCCCGATTGGCGCGCGTCGAAGCCGGACCGGACCTCGCGCCACGCGTCGCAGTCGTCGGGTTCGCCACCGAGGTCCTCCGAACAAGAGGCAATTCACCTTCCGGGACTGCCGCCGTCGAGCCCGGCGCTCGGGTCCTTGCCAGCTTTGGCATCGTCGACCCGATCAAGCAGCCTCACAAGGTCTTGCGCTGCTTCGCGGCCTTGGCGGCGAACCACCCGGACCTCGTAGTTGCCCTTGTCGGCCCCATCAGCACGGACTTGGCCCGTAGTCTCGGGACCCTCGGCGAGGAGCTCGGCCTGGACGGGCGGTTGTTCATCACCGGGCGAGTCGAGGCTGGGGTCTATCTGGACTGGTTGAGGCGGGCCGAGCTCGCGGTGCAACTGCGGGCGTCCTTCTCGGGCGAGGCGTCCGCCGCGGTCGGGGACTGCCTTTCTTGCGGGGTGCCCATGATCGTGACCGACATCGGATGGATGGGCGAGCTGCCTGACGATGTCGCCTTAAAGGTCCCGGTGGACGTCACGCCAGCCGACCTCGCGGAGGCTTGCACGAGGCTCCTCTACGACCCAGCGGCGCGAGAAATGCTCAGCAAGGAGGCGCGTCGCTACGCTGGCGCCCACACCTTCGAGGTCGCAGCGCGTGCGCTTCTCGACATGCTCGACGAGGCCTCGGTCGTGGCCAGATGACGACAACAGCGGTCGAACCCACGAGCTCGGGCGTCCTCAGTCGGATCGGTCCGGCCGAAGCACGGCCTTAGCGCTCCAATAGCCAACACGAACAGCCCTCACCGCCGGACGGAGCAACGGCCGCCGGTCGGCGACCGCAAGAGCTGAGCGAGCGAAGTCGCCGGGCTTGCGCGGTGCCTGGGGAGACTGTGACGCGGCCGAGTCCAACTCGGTCAATGTCGTCCCGGATGCCGGAAGCCTGTCCCAACCGGCAAAGTGGGCCGACTCGGACGCCGCAAGCTCTCGCCTTTCTCGAGCCGCCCTCTTGCGCACGAGCTCGAGCACGTTCTCGGCAGAGACGTCGGTTCCCTCGCCCCATCCGCCGTCGTCGGCATCGACCTCGTGCACACCGTGCTCACGAGCAAGGCCGATGACCAAGGACTCTTCCGGTCTGCCCACCGCAGCCACAAAACCAGCTCGCTGATCGTCGCCTCCGACAACGATCCGCTCCGCGCTGTGCCAGAGAAGAAGGGCCGCACGGCCGCCGGGGCCACCGGGAAGATCGTCCAGGCGCTCGAGGCGAAGGACGACCCGGCGCGCGCGTCGCAACGCCAGCGACAACGCGACGAGAGACAGCTCTCGCTCCAATCGTCCGGCTCGCTCCCGTACCGGCAGGCCCGGATGCAATTGCACCACGACCGAGTCGAAGCCCGGAACCATCGTCGCGAGCCTTACGCATCCTGGTATCCCGCCCGTGGTCATGTAGCGGTGGGCAGTCGCGACCGGGTCGGACGCGACAACCTCGACCGTGTGCCCCTCGGCAAGCAGCCCCACGACCTCTTCGCGCAAAGCCTCCGCGCGGGTACTCTCCGGCGGGGGGAGCGAACCGACGACCAGGACCCTCATGGCCGGTCCCCACCACTCCCGAGTTCTCGCCGCTCGCTCGATCTCACAGCAAGACCTCGAGCGAGCGCTCCATGGCATCGAGCACCGACGGCCACCTGTAGTTGGCGAGCACGTAGTCCCGCCCCTTACGGGCCAGCTGCGCGGCTTTTTCCGGCGCTTCTGCGACAAACCGCAGGCACTGGCCGAGCTCGAGCTCGTCGGCATAGACGAGGCCCCCTCCGGAGCGCTCACAGTGCCAGGTGACGACGTCGCTGGCGCCGCTCGCGATGACGACGGTCTCGGCGAGCCAGGCCTCCATGATGGTGCGCGAGAAGCTCTCGTTCGCGCTCGGCTGCACGAAGGCGTCCGCGGCAGCAAACGCGTCCGGCACCTCGGTGGGCGCAAGGTAGCCGAGATCGACTATCCGGTGCTCGAGCGACAACGGCACCTGAGCGTGGCCGACACCCACAGTCACGAGATCGAACGGCAGGTGGTGGCGGCGAACTGCGATACCGAAGCCGGCCATCAGCTCCTGCCAGCCCTTCCCACCTTCGCGTCTGCCCGCGTACAGCACATACGGGCGAAGCAAGTTGTACCGCTTGCGAAAGCCATCCGGGTCGTAGGACTCGGGTATCTTGACCGCCGCGCCGATCACCGAATGGTGAGAAGCAACCGGCGCTAGCCGATGAGCCAACTGGTGCTCCGGCTCGGAGAGGAACCACACGACTGCGGCGGACGCCAGCGCGGCGGCCACAGATCGGAGATACGCGTAAGGCTCGTCGTGCAGACAGGGCATGAGGACTGTCCGCTCCGGTGCGATCCCAGCGCAGTAGAGGGTCGTCCAGAACAAGTAGGGCGAGAACACGATCGCCGCGTACTCCGCGGCATGGCCTGAGAGGTAGAGGTAGAGGTCCGGAACGCGAAAGCGTCCGTTGCTCCAAGCGAGCTCGTCGAGCTCGTCCAATTGGTCACCTGACAAGATCTTTTCCTGCGCCCGGTTCCAACCATGGTGGTCCCGGCTCTGCAAGGTTGGGAACCGTCGAATCGTCACCGACCCATCTGTGGCCACGCCTGGCGGGAATTCGTTAGCCCACGTGAAATGGTCTTGGGCGCAAGTCGTCAGCACATCGACTTCGTAACCGCGCTCGGCGAGGCCTTGGGCGGCCTCGCGCACGACAGCCTCCGAACCGCCCACTACGGCATCTCCATACCGCGGTGCCACAAAGGCGATTCGAGCGTTGCCGGTGGACAATCCCACTTTAAGTGCTCGCTTGACCACTAGTAGTGAAAAACGCGACTAAACTGGGCCCATGGACTCTTGCCACAGCGGCCATTGTGACATGGGTCAATGCCGGGTGACGAGACGCCGGAGCCTGGTCCCGTGCGTCGTCGCTGCCTGTCTCATCGCTGCTTTCACCGTCCCCGCTTTCTCGGCGGCTTCGGCCGGCGTGCGAACCTCCACTGCAACAGGCGCTCCCCGCCGCACGAGCGTCTCGAAGATCCACGACTTTCAGAATTCGTTGTGGTCTCTCACAAAGCTCGGCTCCGTGTGGATGAGCTCACCTGTCGTCGCGACGATCGACGGCGTCAAGGCCGTCGTTCTCGCAACGCTTTCCGGCGAGATCTACGTAGTCAACGCGAAGTCGGGTCGTGAGCTGCCGGGTTGGCCCCAGTGGGTGCACATCAACAGCCCGACGCCGACGGCCGTCGACTCGAGCCCTGCCGTCGCGTATCTTGACGGTCCGGACCGGCCACCCTCGATCATCGTGGGTGCCGGCTCGCTCTGGAGAGCTGACCAACAGGGCGGGCTCGAAGCCTTCTATGCGAGCGGAAGGGTACGGTTCGTCTTCCAGACGCGGCGCACGTTCAACCCTTGGGCTCGGACCGCCCCCGACGACTACTCCGACCCCGTCTTTGCGACGCCGGCCGTCGGTGACATCACCGGAACAGGCCGGCTCGACATCGTCTTCGGCTCCTACGACCACAACATCTACGCACTGCAGCCGGACGGACATCTCGTGCCCGGCTTCCCAATCCAGCGAGCTGACACGATCTGGTCGTCGCCGACCCTCACGGACACGAGCCACACGGGCCGCGACGACATCATCATGGGCGGGGACGCGAGCGGTCTCGACGGATGCCGCGGGGGGTGGATCGTCGACTACCGATACCTCGTCTCCGGCCCGAAGCTCATGTGGCAACGGTGCACCGACCAGACGATCTGGTCGAGCCCCACGGTCGGAATTCTCAACAGCACGGGACGACCCGCCGTCGTCGTTGGGACCAGCTTCTACTCGGGGTACAGCAGCGCAGCCAGCAACGAGATCATCGCGGTCTACGCCGACGACGGTCAGAACGTGCCGGGTTGGCCGGTCACCGCGCGCGGGCCGACCTTCGGCTCACCGGCGATCGGGCGGATCGACGGCCAGCTTGCGGTCGTCTCGACATCTTGTGCCCAGTGCAAGAAGGGTCCTGCGACCGTTAGCGCGTGGAGTGGCTCGGGCCATCAGATCTGGTCCCGGATCTTCGATGCTCGCAACCAAGCCACGTCGTCTCCGGTGCTAGTGGACCTCACGGGCGGCTCCAATGACGGAGACGACGTGCTGGTCGGTGCCGCTCGGGGGCTGTACGTGCTCGCAGGCAACAGCGGGAAGGTCCTCACCATCTCCGGAGGCAAACAGCCCGCTCTCGAACCGGGCTGCGACACAACTAGCAGCGCGGCCGTCGCCTATGTGCCCGGCACTCCGGGAAATGGCTGGATGCTCTACTTCGCCTGCGGAGGACCGAACGTGCCGGCGAAGCTGGTCGCGTACCCATTTCCAACTGCGCCGGCTGCGTCCAACCCGCCGGCTTGGCCCGAATGGAGGGCGAACGCGGAGCGCACCGGAATCGCCGACCCGCTCTTGGTCCCGCAAAAGCCGTGCTCTCCAGCCAGTGACAACGGCATCGGGTACCGCCTGGCGACCAGTGACGGCGCAGTGTTCGACTCCGGCAATCTGTCGTACTGCGGTGGTTTGAACACCGCCGTCCTGCCTTCGAACGTCGTCTCGATGGCCTCTACCCCAGACGGGGACGGTTACTGGCTCCTACTCGCGGATGGCTCCGTGTACGCCTTTGGCAACGCCAAGTGGCACGGGGACCTTCGTGGCAGTGCCTGGCGCGGCGGGCCGGTGCCGCCCGGAGCTCCGGTGGTTGGCATCGCCGCGACCCCAGAAGGAAACGGGTATTTCGTCGTGGCGGCCGACGGCTCTGTGTACGCGTTCGGTGGTGCGAAATACAGCGGTTCTCGAGGTGGCCTCTCCACCGATGGAGCCGTCGTCGGGATCGCGGTCGACCCCCTGACCGGGGGCTACTGGGTTGTGACTTCCCGGGGTGCGGTCTACGCCGAAGATGCCCCGGACTTTGGCTCTGCGGCCGCGCTCAAACTGCCGTCGCCGATCGTCGCCATAGCGGCCAGGCTCGACGGATCCGGTTACTGGCTCGCCGCGCAGAACGGTGACGTCTACTCATACGGCGTGGGGACGGACGGCTCGAAGTCTCACGAGAACGTCCGCTCGCCGGTCGTCGGCATCGCCGCGAGCTCGTCGGGGAACGGCTACTGGCTGGCCACGGCGAATGGCAGCGTCCTTCGTTCCGGGACCAGCCGCTTGTACGGCGAAGTGGCTGCCAACGCCCACTCGGAACCAATAACTGCCTTCGGCTCGGTGCCGTAGGGCGGGTCTTCGCTCAAACCTGTCGACGCCCACGGCAGTCCGCAGCCGTTCGGTCGGCCAGAGCTAGTCGTCACTTACTGAGGAGGTCAGGTTGTCGCCTTCAAAGTGGAGCGATCGATCACGCGGTCGATAAAGCCATAGTCCAACGCCTCTTGGGC
>PMZN01000019.1 GCA_003170375.1 Acidimicrobiaceae bacterium
ACCGCCATTGCGAACAGCCCCACTAGGACCCACAACAGTGGTCGGCGCCCCATCGCCGTCATGGAACTGACCGAGAGGACGATAAGGAAGATGATGACCATGTCGCCGAAGGGGTACGCGAGGGCCACGATGCCCCCCGCGGTCGTGAGGTGGGTGTGGCGCCACAAGGGCCCGAGCACCAAGGTCCAGCTCAACAGGAGAACCGCGGCACCGATCGCGAGACCGTCGAGAGTCGCTCGCGTTCTGCGGCTCCCCGCGGCGTGCATGCCAGGGTGACACAACAGCGCCGCGGCAGCCAGGGGGATCGCCGCGAGGTAGCCGACATCGGCCCACGACGGCACGGGTACTGCTAGGTGAAGGACGAGGTCGTAGACCGCCCAGATGACCTCGGCGAGCGTCCACGCCCCGAGAGCCAAGGCGAGAAACATCCAAAAGCGGCGCATTGCACCGTTCTGGCGCGACCGAGCGGACAGGCACGCAAGACACGCGGTCAGTGCCGCAAGCGCGGTGACGATGTCGTCGTAGTATCGGACGCTCCCGTTGCCGCCAATCCGAAAGACCAAACACAGAAGAAACACAGCGGAGACCGACAACGCGACGGCTGTCGTCGCGAGCTCCACGCGTCGTCCTTCGACTGCTCGCACCTCGAGAGTATCGGCAACTTGGCGTCGCCAGCTGAGAAACTCATGACCTTCGACCCTCGCGACGTGAGTTCCCGATTCTCGGCAAAACGAACGAAGGGGCCAAGAGTATCCAGACCAGGAGCAATTCGCGAGATGAGCAACTTGGAACCGAGTCGGCTGATCTCGGCCGACAGAGGCAGGATCCCGTTTCTCAGATGGTCGCCGCGACCTGGGCCATTGGTTCGTAAATCGACGCTGGGAGCACCGCCGGCCAGAAGCCGCCGACGACTGCACAGGACGCGGCGACAAGGAGCGTGAGCGGGACCGAATGGGTGAGCAGCGCACCGGCGATCGCCGCGCCGATCGGGCTCCCGACGAAATTGAGGTTCATCGAGACTGCGAACGCCCGGCCGAACCACAAGGGGTCGGTCGCGCGTTGGCGAAGCGAGAACATCGCCACCGTAAGCGGTCCATTAGCGATGCCGATAACGGCGATCAACGCGATGAGGACGACTTCGTGGCGGTCGAACGCAAGGAGCACGAACGCCACCGCCGTCGTCATGCACGAGATCGCTAGCAGGCGCTTCTCCCGGTTCTCGGTTCCGAATCGGCCAGTGAGCAGCCCCGCGAGGAACCCCGCGGCGCCCATGATCGCGAACAGCAGGCCGACCGTCGTCGACCCGCCGTGCAGCCCGCGGAGCACGATGAAAGGAATCGCGACCGTCAAGATGCCGCCGCAGGCGTTGAAAACCGTCATCGTGCCCGCGAGCATCCGGAGCACCTGGTTCCGCCACACGTAACCCATCGCCGCCCGGGCGTCGGTTAGCACCGAGACGGTCACTGAGGCGAGCGCGTTCGGGACCACGAACCCGATGAGCAGCGCTGCGGCGAGGAGCATGACAATCGCCGGGAGGAGGAGCGCCGCGCGCGGACCGACGAGCGCGACGGCGACGCCCGCTATGCCCGGACCGAGCATGGTGGCAACGACGTTCGTGCCCGAATCGGCTGCATTCGATCGGTCCCAAAGTGGCCTCGGCACCAAGACCGGGTAGAGGGACCTCCCACCAACTCGGCTGAGCGGAGCCGTGATCGATGCCGCCGACACGACGAGGAGAAGCACGCAGGTCGGCAGCTCGTGGAGCAACGACAGCACGCCGATCGTGGTGATGCAGGTCGAGCCGACAAGGTAATCGAGCCTCATCAGCGCGACGCGCGATCCGCGGTCCAACAGCGCACCTGCAATCGGGCTCACGATGATGCCGGGCACCTGGCTGCACACGACGACGATGCCTGACAGGCTGGCCGAATGGTGGGTCTCGAGGACGAAGAGCACCAGCAGCACGGAGAACATCTGGGTCGCGGTTCGGGCCGCGAGTGTCGAGGCGACCAGTTGGGTGAAGCCGCGTACCCGGAACAGAGCGCGGTAGCTCGTGTCCTCTATATCCCGTGTGAATTCGGTCGTTGTGATCGAACGAGAATAACAAGTCGATCATCCGGCGCCCCGTCTTCAGCCTTCTGGTGATGGCGGCGGAAGGCTGGCGATACGGCTGGCGAGGTTCACGGCATGGTCACCCAAGCGCTCGTAGAACCGGGCGAGAAGCGTGACTTGCGCGGCCACCGCAGTCGGCATCGCCCCACGAGCTACTTCTCCGGTGAGTCGCTCGTGAAGTATGTCGATCTCCTCGTCCTCCTCGTCCAGGGTGATCACCTGGGGGATCTGGGCACTGAACGCGTCCGCGGCCGCCTTCCACATCTCGAGGGCGACCTCGGTCATGCGCTGGACAATGCCACGGCTGAGCGGGCTCATCTCGGCACCGAGGTTGAACACGGCACGCTGGGCGATGTGCTCGGCGAGATCCGCACTTCGCTCCAGCTCCGGCAGGATAAGCAGAATGCCGATCAACCTGCGG
Source organism: Acidimicrobiaceae bacterium (assembly GCA_003170375.1). Classification (GTDB taxonomy): domain Bacteria; phylum Actinomycetota; class Acidimicrobiia; order Acidimicrobiales; family Bog-793; genus Fen-455. Next base: position 2,534 of record PMZN01000019.1, read on the forward strand.
AGCTGGTCGCCGCTTGGCGACTCGGTCTCGATTTGATCCCAGACAGTCCGTTCGAGGTCGGACGTGAGCGCGTCGATCAACTGGTCCCCCTCGATCACCGCGCTGCCGAGCGCAATCTCCCCGCGCAGCAGAGCCTGCGTCGC
>PMZN01000091.1:0-4929 GCA_003170375.1 Acidimicrobiaceae bacterium
CACCTGACAGACTCGGGGCATGGGGGAGACGACGACCACGAGTGAGCCGTCACGGGCCGCGACATCGGCGCTACTCGACGACGCCGCCCGCTACTCGGCGGTGCGGAGCCGCGACGCCCGTTTCGACGGCTGGTTCTTCGTTGCGGTCACCTCGACGGGGATCTACTGCCGGCCGAGCTGCCCGTCACCGCCTGCCCGGCCGACGAGGGTGCGCTTCTTCGCGACCGCGGCGGCGGCGCAGCGGGCGGGCTTTAGGGCGTGCAAGCGATGCGTGCCGGACGCGACCCCCGGTTCACCCGAATGGGACCGTCGTGCCGACGTCGTAGGCCGCGCGATGCGCCTCATCGCCGACGGTGTCGTGGACCGGGACGGCGTGCCGGGACTGGCGCGCCGGCTCGGCTACAGCGAGAGACATCTCAACAGGCTGCTGATCGCGGAGGTGGGAGCGGGCCCGTTGGCGCTCGCGCGGGCCCAGCGTGCTCAGACTGCGCGGATCCTGCTCGAGACGACAGAGCTCCGCGCCGCCGAGATCGCCTTCGCGGCGGGCTTCTCGAGCGTTCGTCAGTTCAACGAGACCATCCAAGAGGTCTTCGCCCTCGCGCCGACCGCGCTCAGGGCCCGCTCGGCCGCCCGGCGTGGGGCGCCTTGTGCTTGGTCGGCCGCGCCGGGCACCGTCGCCCTGAGGCTTGCCTATCGTTCCCCGTTCCAGCCGGCGCAGCTTTTCGGCTTCCTTGCCGCCCGGGCGATCCCCGGAGTCGAGGAGGGCGACTTGGAGCATTACCGGCGAACGCTCTCCTTGCCGAACGGGTCCGCTGTAGCCGAGCTAAGCGGCGATGCAGGTGCTCATGGCTACCTGCAGTGCCAGCTCGCCCTCGACGACGTCCGCGACCTCACGGCGGCCGTCCGCCGGCTGCGCCGGCTGTTCGACCTCGATGCCGATCCGGTCGCGGTCGTGGCGGCGCTCGGGGCCGATCCCGTTCTCGGCCCGTCAGTCGCGGCGATGCCGGGTCTCAGGACACCGGGGCACGTCGATGGTGATGAGCTGGCGTTCCGGGCGGTCCTCGGCCAACAGGTCAGCGTGGCCGGCGCCCGTACGGTCGCGGGCCGTCTTGCAGCTGAGCACGGGCGCAAGCTGGCGGATGCGTTTGGCTCGCTGACATGCTTGTTCCCGAGCGCGGCGGTGATCGCGACGCTAGCGCCCGAGCAACTGCCGATGCCCGCTGGCCGGGCGAGAGCTGTCATCGCGCTCGCGTCGGCCCTCGCGTCAAGAGAGGTGATCCTCGATGCCGGTGCCGACCGGGACGCCGTCGCCGAGCGCCTGCTCGCCATTGACGGCATTGGGCCGTGGACCGTGGCATACATTCGCCTGCGCGCGCTCGGTGATCCTGACGCGTTCTTGCCGACCGATCTCGGGGTCCGGCGAGCCCTCGAGGCGCGTGGGCTTCCGGGTGACCCGCGCAGCGCNNNNAAGGAGCAAGCGGCATGACACTCAGCACTAAGCAGACAACCGCCACCGGGACCGGGGACGCCGGACGACCCGTCTACTGGACCACCTACAAGGCGCCGATCGGCGAGATACTTCTCGTCGCCGACGACTCAGGCCTTCGCGAGCTTCACCTCCCCGGCTTGTTCGCCGCTCACGACGCCACTCCGGCCAGGAAGTCGGCCAGCGCCCCGCTGGCCAAGGCCGTTGAGCAGCTCGAGGCATATTTTGCCGGAGAGCTGACGCAATTCGACCTGCCCCTCGTTCCGGAGGGGACGGCCTTCCAACTTCAGGTCTGGCGGGCGCTGGCGGACATTCCGTACGCGAAGACCGAGAGCTACGGGTCCGTGGCGGCCCGGATCGGCAACCCGAAGGCGAGCCGGGCGGTCGGCATGGCGAACAACAAGAACCCTCTGGCGATAGTGCTCCCGTGCCATCGCGTCATTGGCTCCAACGGCAGCCTCGTCGGGTACGGCGGCGGACTTTGGATGAAGGAATGGTTGTTGCAGCACGAGGCGGGGGTGGTCGAGCGCAACGGAGCGAAGCCGCATTGAGGCTCGAGGCTGATGGTGTGCCGCTACCGTCACAGGGCGCAACGTCGGGAGGAAGCCACATGCCCGCATCTCACCTCGCTCGATCAGAGCGGGTCCGTCTATGTGATGTGCTGACCGAGTCCGGCCAGGTCGCGCCGACGCTTTGCGAGGGCTGGCTCACTCGGGATCTCGCGGCTCACCTGTTCGTGCGCGAGCGCCGCCCGGTTGCAATGCCCGGGATCCTGCTCGGCGGACCCCTTGGCGAGCTCACCGCCGGATCGATGGCATCTGCGTTGCGGCGCCACGGCTATGCGGGCCTCGTGGCCAAGGTGCGATCCGGGCCTCCTCTCTTGTGGCGTCCGCTCGACGACATCGTCAATCTCGTCGAGTTCTTCGTGCACACCGAAGATGTGCGCCGAGCGGCACCCAGCTTCGAGCCGAGAAACGACCCGCAGCTCGACGCAGCGCTCTGGGCCGGTCTCGGTCGGATGTCCCGGGTGATGACGCGCAAGATCCGGGGTGTCGGCCTCGATCTCGAGCGGCCCGACGGAGTGCGGATCGTCGCCCGCCGGGGAGAATCTCGTGCGACGCTCAGCGGCGGTGCCCAGGAGCTCGTGTTGTTCCTCTACGGGCGGAAACAGGTCGCGAGAGTCTCGCTGAGCGGCGCTGATGAAGCGCAACGGACCGTGCGCGAAGCCCCCTTCGGGTTTTGAGGGGCTGTCCGTCGACAGACGGCTGGAATCCGGGTGAGGACTACTCGTCTGCCACCTCGGCGTGAGCGACTGCCTCGCTACGTTGATCAAACCCGACGATGTCGACTACTAGACCGGCGCGCACCGTGAGCAGTTGCCATCGCGCTGCTTGGCCCCCGCTTTGGGCTGCCGATCGGGTGCCGGTCACCGCGAGCCCCACGAGAATCCGGTTCCCGAGAACGACTATTTCGGACACCTGTGCGGTTGCTCCCGACTCCTTCGCGCGGCTGTACCAGGCGATCACCTGCTCTCGGGTCTGGCACGGAGGCGACGGGTCGCCCGGAGGCCCCCACCGCACGTTGGGGTCGAGGACATCGCTGAGGGCCGAGAGATCCGCAGTCTCCAACGCGGCTCTCACCTGGTGTGCAACTGCTTCCACGGACTCCGGATGCTCGGTCAACTGGCCTGGCCCACCGATGCTCAGGAACTTGAGCCGAAGCCGCCCCCGTCAGCTCGCCTGGCCGCTTCCCTGGCGCTCTGGCGTTCCGACAGCCGGGCAGCGTAGGCGGCAGCCTCGCTGCGCCGGTCCATACCAAGCTTGGAGAGCATGCTCGAGACGTAGTTCTTGACAGTCTTTTCCGCCAGGTAGAGGCGGTCGGCGATCTGCCGGTTCGTCAAACCCTCGGCGACGAGGTCGAGAACACGCCGCTCTTGATCCGAGAGACGCTCGAGGCGTTCGTCGCGAGTGGGCCCGTCCCGAAGGCGGTCGAAGACACGCTTTGTCATCGACGGGTCGATGAGGGATTCGCCCCGCCCGACTCGACGCACGGCGTCCAACAGGTCATTGCCTCGGATCTGCTTCAGCACGTACCCGGACGCTCCGGCCATGATCGCGGCGAAGAGGGCCTCGTCGTCGGCAAACGACGTCAACATCAGGCACTGGACTCCAGGCAACCGCGAGCGCAATTCGCGGCAGACCTCGATGCCGTCGCCATCTGGAAGCCGGACGTCGAGCACCGCCACATCGGGACCGAGCGCGATACCTCGGGTCGTCGCCTCGGCAGCGGTTCCCGCCTCACCGACGACCTCGATGTCGCCGTCGGCTTCGAGCATGCGCCGCAGGCCGCTTCGGACGATCTCGTGATCGTCTACCAAGAACACTCGTAAAGCCATATGGGCCCTCCGTTGGTCCCCTTCGACCCTAACGGCGGTGCGACTGACGACCGGGAGGCATCTGCGAGATGATGTCGGGGCCGAGCGAGCGGTAGTGAACGCGCCAGATGAGGCGGTAGATGCCCAGCCACCGCGGTATGGACCTCAATCCGGGGATGAACGGCACGAGCGCCAACAGCAGCGTGAGCACCATCATGATCGCCCACACCTCGACGTCTCCGTTGGAGGAGGAGTTCATCGGAGGGATCTGGTACCACAAGGTGTAGAGCCAGAGCCAGGCCTGCCCCGGGAAGTTCCCGGTCTCGTTCATCATCCCCCACTGGTCTCCCTGGAGATGACGCAGGCCTGCCTGATCTGCCAGATATGTGCCATCCGCGATGAACAGGAGCGAGTTGGTGTAGTTGGTCGCGTACAGCTGGGGCGACTCGAGAAGGGCTCCGTCAAGGGCCCCGCTTCGTGCCATCGACTCGAGGTTGCCGATGAGAACGCCAACCGGGCCGTAAGGGCCGCCCTTCACGACGAGCTGGCCATTGGAGAAGGTCGCGTTGGCGACCACGTTCTCGTAGGCGGCGTCCCAATTCGCCCGTTGCGCGGCCGGAGCACCTTGGTACTCGGCAAGAGCAGCGCCGAGAGCCGGGCGGTCCGGCAGGGTCGCAAGCGGCTTCAGCACGAAGTCCTGGGCGGTGTCGATCGGGATCCTGACTCCGAAGAACCGCTCGGTAGAGATCGGGCCGAGCATCTGGCCGGCGCCCGGCGTATTCGTGTACGGCGGCCCGTAGGTCGCAACCCCGCTCGTTCGGTCGAGCTCGGTCATCGCAGTCTGGGCGAAGTCCACCGGAGCGGCGTTCGACCACGACTTCACGGTCACCGGGTGCTCGTCGGGCGACGAGAACACGATGGCACACACGACTGTCAGGAGAACAACGACGAGGAAGCAGACGAGGACCTCTTTGGCCAAGTCGTAGCGCCGGTAGGCCCCCTGCCACTCGACGACGTCACGGTCCTGCCTGAAGCGGCGAGCCCTGTGGGCACGGGGGGTGTCCGAAGC
>PMZN01000091.1:5052-8384 GCA_003170375.1 Acidimicrobiaceae bacterium
CGGTCGTGGTCAGCGTGAGCCCGGCCTTTGCGAGCTGAGCCTCGGTCGGAGCAAAAGGCGGAACGACGCCGCGGCGCCTGACGAGCAGGACGTGGAGCCCGATCACCATCGCTACGACCAGCGGGAGCAGCACGATGTGCCACATGAGCATCTGGCCGAAGTTGAGAACGTTCCAGAAGGCACCGGCGCCCGTGGAATTGATGCCGTCCTTCGCCTGGGTGCCGATCCATTCCGAGTCGAAGTTCTGTTGGGAGAGATAACCGGTGAAGGCCGCCCCGATGGAGACTGCGAACGCGATCACGCCTGTGATCCAGGTCGCCTTGCGCCTGCCGCGCCACGCCGCCATGAAGAACTTGGCCCAGAGGTGAACGACCATGAACATGAAGAAGAACTCGGTGCTCCACATGTGCAGCGAGTTCACGAAAAGCCCGACATTGGACTTGTGCCACCATGCCGGGCCTTCGACGGCGAGCACCGCGCCCGACAGCAGCACGACGATGAACGCCCCGATCGACAAAGCTCCGAAGACATAGCTCCACGAGGCGACGTAGGCGGGTTGGCGGTCCGGCAGCAGGCGCTCCGGCGGGAGCGCCTCGACCGCCTTCTCGCGGATCTTGCCGGTCCAGGTGTCCTTCTCGGCGACGGCAGCAAGGGTTTCGGCGGGAGATGTGCTCACTTCCGCCTCGTTTCATGCTTGGGGAACGGCAGCGCGATCGCGGCCACCAGCATGATGATCATCACCGCGATGATGATCAGGTTCGAGAGCGAGATCTGGAGCACTCCCCAGCTGATGTACTTGCCGGTCCCGCCTAGGTGCACGAGCGCTGCGAGCAAATTCATTCCCCCTCCACCGACGCGTGACTCCGATCGTCACCTTCCCACCGCATCTTGGCCGCGGCTCGCCATGAACCCTAGGGCCGAAAGTCCCTACTGTGCTCATCGATAACATGCCAGCGTGAGTTGGGCGTGCTTCGCGGTCGGTGTCGTGGCGCTTGTACTCTCGCTGACTTCCCTTCTGCCGCTTCGCGGCCCGGTGGGTTCGAGCTTCTCCTTCGTGCCGAGCTGGATCGTCGGCGAGGCGCCGCTGCACTTCGTTGCTGTCGTTNNGCTTGGGGAGCTGGCCGGGCTGGGTGGGCCTTGCGCTGGCCGCGATAGCGTGCGCGGGCCTCGTGGCACAATTCGCCTCCGGCCTGCGGTCGCGTCGGTACTTCGAGTCGGCACTTGTCGAGGCGGGCCAGGTCGTACCGCGGTGGGATTGGAGCCCGCAAGACTCCCGCCGCGTCGTCCTGGCCCTGCCGATCCGGCCACGAGGCGTCGAACGGCTCCGCAACATCGCTTACGCCGACGACGCGGTCCACGCCCATCGCCTCGACATCTATCGCAAGGCGGGACTTGAAGGGCCTGTCGCAGCGCCGGTTCTCCTGTACTTCCACGGCGGTGCGTGGGTGATGGGGGACAAGCGCGAGCAGGGCATCCCGATGCTCGAGCATCTCGCCGAGAGGGGCTTTGTGTGCGTGACCGCCAATTACGCCCTGAGCCCGAAGGCGAGGTGGCCTCGCCATGTCCTCGACTGCAAGCTGGCGCTCGCGTGGGTGAAGAAGCACATCGCCGAGTACGGAGGCGATCCCAGTCTCGTGTTCGTGTCGGGAGGCTCGGCCGGTGGCCATCTTGCGGCTCTCGTGGCGCTGACCGCCAACGACCCGGCCTGGCAGCCAGGCTTCGAGGACGAGGACACCACGGTTGCGGCCTGCATCCCGCTCTACGGCGTCTACGACTTTGTAGATCCCGAGAAGATCGGGAACGCCAACCTCACGCCGATCTTGGAACGGCGAGTGTTCGAGCAGGGCGCTGCGGAGGCGTTCGCGGCGGCGTCGCCGATCTCGAGGGTGAGTGAGTCAGCGCCTCCGTTCCTGGTCGTCCACGGCCGCAACGATGTCCTCGTCCCCGTCCAGAGCGCCCGCGCGTTCGTTGCTGCGCTGCGGGCGCGTAGCACTCAGCCTGTGTCCTATGCCGAGCTGCCGCTCACCCAGCACGGCTTCGACAACTTCTGGTCGCCGAGGACCGTGCACTTTGTGCATGCCCTCGAGTGCTTCACTGCCGGGATTGTCGCGACCCGGACCGCGCAACGGGAGGTAGGAAGGTAGGTCCCTTGGCTGTCTCGGCCTACCATGCAACAGGTGGCGAACGCAGGAAGAGCAGACCGGCTCGAACGGATGACGAACCTGGTCCTGGTTCTCCTGGAGGCGTCACGCCCACTCGCCTTGCGAGAGATCGCCTCTACGGTGGTGGGCTACCCGGAAGGCAAGGAGGCAAGCCGCCAGGCCTTCGAACGCGACAAGCGGGCGCTTCGTGAGCTCGGGATCCCGATCAGCGTCGAGCCCTTGGCAGGCGAGGAACAGCTCGGATACCGCATTCACCCGGAGGACTACTACCTTCCCGAGCTTCGGCTCGACCCGAAAGAGGAGCAGGCTCTGAGCTTTGCCGTCGCCGCGGTGCAACTCGGTGGCGCGGCAGGCCGGGATGCGGTGGCCAAGCTCGGCGCAACGGGAGAAGTTCCCGAGCCGGGCCTCCCGCCGATCGCCGTCCTGCCGTCGCTGCCCGCTCTCGGACCTCTTCACCAAGCCGTACGGGACCGAGCGATCGTGCGCTTCGGCTACAGGGGACGTCGCCGCGAAGTGGAGCCGTACGGGCTCACCTTCAAGTTCACGGCCTGGTATCTCGTAGGACGCGACAAGACCGCGCCTGACGCAGGGCTGCGTAGATTCCGGGTCGACCGTTTCGAGGACGCGCCGGTCCTCGGGGAGTCCGAAGCCTTCGAGCTGCCGGCCGGGTTCGACTTGCCCGAAGCCGTGCGTTTCCTCCCATGGCAACTTGGAGCCAGGTCAGCGGGCCCACGCGGCGATGACGCCGAGGGTTGTGAGCCCCCCCCGGTGGAAGTGACGATGGTCGTGGACGCGCGGCTTGCCCGGAGCGTGGTCGCGACACTCGGTGCCGGGTCGGTGGAGGCCTGGGAGCCGTCCGGCGTCGTGCGCCTGCGGATTGTCGCGCCCGAGCAGAGCGCGTTCGTCGACTGGGTCATGGGTCTCGGCGACACGGCCGAGGTGCTCGCCCCTCCGGACCTGCGTGCGGCCGTCGTCCGCCGACTCGAAGACCTGGCACGCCCGCGGCGAGCAACGCACCCGGCGAGCGCCCCCCGCTCGTCGCCGGGCACACCGGCGCCCCCGACGGCCGCAACAGCCCCGCCTGCAGCCGCCCCGCCTGAGGCAGCCCCGCCTGCGGCAGCCCTGCCCGATGATCACGCTGTGGCACTCAAGCGCGCGCTGCCGGCGCCA
>PMZN01000004.1 GCA_003170375.1 Acidimicrobiaceae bacterium
TGCGGTCCACCGCCAGCATCGCGCGGAAGCCAACGCCCGTATCGACGCAGGTGGAGGGGGCCAACCCGGCGCGCGACTGGGGCGACGGTAGGTACGCGCGTCCGGGCCGACAGGCACATCGCCGAAGTTCTCGGCGAGCACCAGCGCAGCCTCGCGGCTCAGGCGATCAACAGGCGCCAAGAACTCCCATTGGTCCGTGTAGCGCACGAGCGTCGATGGGTCGAGAAAGACGGTCGTTCCCTTGTTGCGACGGGAGAGCAATGAGGTTGCCGAAGCCTCACCTGGTGGGAAGTCCTGTGCCGGGAAAAGGCGGTCGTAGCTCACGAGGTCGATCTCCGCGCAAGCCGTCATGGCTTCGCGCAGGAGGTATGCGCCGATGCGTCGAGCTAAGCTGGCGGGCGTTCGCTCGCTGAAGAAGACCCACACGTGGCCGTCTCCGGATCGAGATCGCTCGCAAGCGTCCACCCGCGCCGTCGAAGACGCAACCGGCAAGTCGGGATGGAGGCCGGCAGTCAGGGGTCGATGGTCGAACAGTCGCAGACCCGACAGGGAGCTTTTGTCCTTGAGCGGAGAGGTGTCCGCGAATCATCTTTCCGGGACGATCAGTGTCGGTCTTTATCCCCCGATGGGTTACGATTCGTGCTTCTTGTTGGTGTGACGAGGGTCCGCGTCCTGAACCAGACGCGTGTCGTCGATTCGTTGGGCCCGCCTGCGCCGGGCCCTTGGCTCTTTTCGGCGGTTCAGATTTGGCAGCCGAAGGGCTAGAAGTCGGCTGGCTCCACCCAACATTCACCCAACATTGGGTTTCCCAAGTCGTCCGGTACCGTCCACAGGCGTCCCGATACGAGCCAGAATCGCCTATTCAAATGGCTGATCGAGGACGCCGGCAAACGCTGCGAGACGCCCCGACACACACAGGAGTCAACTCATAATCCCTTGGTCGTGGGTTCGATCCCCACCGGGCCCACCGATTAAGCCGCAGGTCAGAGCCTAATTATTAGACCGGATCCTCCATACCTCCAACCCAACATTCGCCCAACAAAGTCCCAGAGACCCCAGAATCCCCAGAGAACAGTCCCGACGAATCCCGGAGACAGATCCTGGTGTGAACAGATACGAGAGTCCGAGTTGAGAGAATCCCGCTGGACTTCACTGGAGACTCTTCCTCTTCTTCTTCTTCTCGATCTTCCTCCTGGCGCCACTCCGAGGCGGACGACGACTTACCGATTCGGTGGTGTTACCGGCGTAACTCTCTGAGGACGACTGTGGTCTTTTCGGCGCGGATCTTTGCGGACCGTGTCGACTCGGCAGCGAGTTTGAAGACGGCCTAGCGGCGGGGCGAGGATCGCGTCCGATCACTGGACGCGAAGGACCCCTCCCGCTTCGAGTTGGAGACCGCGGCAAGGAGGGGTCCAGAAGGCGGTTAAGCCCGATGGCCATCGTATTGCCCTGCTCGATGACTCCGAGCGAGTTCGCGGCGGCCGGCCGCGAAGTCGAGATGCCGAGACCGCACTGTCCGAACTGCTCGGCGCGGATGAGCTTCTGGGGCTTTTACAGCCGCCCGCTGCGAATCGGAGACGAGATCCGCCTCCTCGTGCACCGGGCGCGCTGTTCATCGTGCCGGAGGACGCACGCCCTGATCCCCGACTTCGTGGTGCCCGGCCGCCTCGACGGCATCGAGGTGATCGGGCCCGGGATCGAACAAATGGCAAACGAGGCCACGACGCTGGCAGTCGCGCAACGCGCCGGGGTGCCTTACACAACAGCGCGTGGTTGGAGGAGACGTTTTGTATCCCGGGCGGAGCTCTTGGCATCAGGGTTCCTCGCCGCCACCGTCGCTCTCGGCGACCTCGTCCCACGCCTTCCCGCCGGTGTGGTCGAGATCGCCTTGTGTGCCATCAAGGCTGTCGGCAGCGCGAGCCGACGCCGGCTCGGGGCTGTCGGTGACAACTGGCGTATCGCCAACCTCGTCGTCGGCGGGCATCTGCTGTCGACCAACACCAATCCACCGTGGATCTGCGGCTGAAGGTCGTCTTTGATCTCTGATCGCCGTGAACATGCGGCGAGAAAGGAGAAAAGGCCCCATGGCCAACGACCACGAGGAGCTCGTCGCCCTCTTCCGCTATTCGGTGATCTCCGAGGCGGTTGCCAGGCACTTGTCACCCACAGAGCGCGGTCTTGTCGTGCGTGCGCTCGCCTCGCGTGCCTGGGCGAGCCCAGAGGGCGAGGAGCACTGCTACTCGCGCAGCACGCTCGATAGATGGATCGCCGCCTATAAACGTGACGGCCTGGCGGGACTTTCGCCGGTGAGACGGGCCGACAAGGGAACGGGCCGGGTGAGCCCCGAGCTCATGGCCGAGGCCGTGCGACTTCGTCGCGCGGTCCCGACGCGCTCTGCAGCTCAGATCACCGACATCATCGCCCGCGCCCATGGCGTGCTTTTATCCGAGCGCACAGTCAGAGCTCACCTCGCCCGCTCGGGCGTGAGTAGGAGAGAGCTCACCTCAGAGCCGGCCCGTGCCTTCGGACGCTTCGAGGCTTCACGGCGCAACGAGATCTGGATCGGCGACGTCCTCATCGGACCTTTCGTCCCCCACCCGCGCCGGGCGGGCTCACGGCGGGCCAAGCTTTTCTTGCTTGTTGACGACCACTCCCGGCTTTTGGTCCAAGGCCGGTGGATGGAAGAGGAGAACACCCGCGCCGGTCAGGACGTATTGCGTGCCGCCGTCTGCCGTCGTGGTGTGCCCGAAAATCTGTACCTGGACAACGGCGCCCCATACCGCTCGTCCCAGCTCGCCCGGACCTGTGCCGTGCTCGGGGTGCACCTCATACACTCCAAGCCCTACTCGCCTGCTGGGAGGGGAAAGCAGGAAAGGCTCAACCGCTATATCCGTGAGCGTTTCTTGGCCGAGGCGGAGGCGGCGGGCATAAAGAGCTTCGAAGAGCTCAACGACTCCTTCATGGCCTGGGCCGAGCAGGTCGCCAACACCCGTGTGCACGCCGAGACCAAGACCACGCCCATCGCCCGCTTCCTCGTCGATGGTCCACCAAAACGCCCCGATCCCACGGTTGTCCGCGAGGCCTTCAGGTGGTCGGTCACCCGTCGGGTGACAAAGACCGCCACGGTGTCGCTGTTCGCCAACCGGTATGGGGTCGAGCCATTCCTCATCGGTCGGACCGTCGAGCTCCGCTTTGATCCAGAGGACCTCACCGTGATCGACGTCATCTTCGGTGGCGAGGTCATCTGTCAGGCGGTCCCATATTCGATCGGGCGCCACGTGCATCCCGCCGTTCCCCAGGCAATACCACCGCGACAGGAACAAGACGGGCCGGGCATCGACTACCTCGGGCTCGTGCGTCTCGCCGAGGAACAGGCCCAAGGCTCCGGCCAGATCGCCTACAGAGAGGTGCCGCTTCCCGGCTTTGTGGCCGAAGACTCCGAGAGCGAGGCGCAATGAGCACACCGGGCGGGCTGTGGGCGGCGCATTTTGGCTTCACCCGCACGCCGTTCTCGAAGTCGGTGCCGGCCGACAAGTTGTTCGCACGATCTGCCCACGACGAGGCGGTCGCCCGCATCCAGTACTGCATCGCCGAGTCCGCTCTCGGGGTGATCACCGGCGAGGTCGGAGCCGGCAAGTCAGTGGCCGTCCGCGCTGCTGTCGCGGGGCTCGACCGCACCCGCTACAGCGTCGTCTACCTCGCCAACCCCTCGGGAGGCTGCCGCGGACTGTATGTGGCAATCACGACCGCCCTCGGGGCAACGCCCAGGTTCCATAAGGCAGAGGCGATCACACAGGTGGCGAACCTGCTGGCCGCCGAACAGGCCGAACGGCACCGCAAAGTTGTGTTCCTGATCGACGAGGCCCATCTTCTTTCGCCCGAGCAGTTAGAGGAGTTGAGATTGTTGTCGAATGCGGAGATGGACAGTGCCTCGCCGTTCGCGGGACTGCTCATCGGCCAGCCGACACTTGCCACGCGGCTGCGCCAGGGAATCTTCGCCGCCCTCGATCAGCGCATCAGCGTCCGCTACGCGATCGGGGGGATGGACCTCGCCGAGTCGGTCGGCTACCTGCGCCACCATCTCGAGCTCGCGGGCAGGACCGATCAGCTCATCGCCGACGACGCTGCCGCGAGGCTGCACCGCTATGCGAACGGGATCCCCCGTGCGCTCAACAACGCCGCCATGGCTGGCCTCATGGCAGCCGCCGCTGACGGGAAGGGACTTGTCGACGACCTCTGCGCGAAGAAGGCAGTCGCCGAGCTAACCCGGACCTGAACTACCCGCAGTTCTATAGAAAGCACTTCGGGGCGCGCCGGTCGGTGACTGCGGTCATCAGCCGGCGCCGCTTCGCGTCAGCATGCAGACACGCCGAAACGTCCTCGGCGAATGATGCCGATCCGTTCTCATCTAATCCTGCCGGCAACATCGACCTCTCGGATGAGGACT
>PMZN01000112.1 GCA_003170375.1 Acidimicrobiaceae bacterium
ACCTTGGGATTAAAAGTCCCCTGCTCTACCCGATGAGCTAGCGGCCCCTCTGGCATTCACTTGCGTGTTGTCGCGGCATTGTCCTGGAACGACGAACCATCCTTGCATGCGAACAACCAAGGGATAGAGCTGCGGCGCTGGCCGTACAGGCGCCCTCAGCTGATAAGCGAGACTTCGCGGCAATAGACCTTGGGCGCCCGTAACACCTCTGCAATAAAATTCTGGACGGGCCCGGGTGGTTGTGCCATAATATAACGAACTCGTGACGAATGCGTTACGAGACGGCAATGAACATGAGAACCTGGCACTGCTGAGACCCCCCATATCGTGGCCACCCGGGCTTCCGGGTGGCCACGGAGGGTCGCTCGTATCCTTCAACCGGCTGTGGAGTCCCCAAGATCCTCCGCGTCTGCCTGGCATGTCGCGCAGAGCCCGATCACCGCAAAATGTCGTGGGTCGATGGCAAACCCGAAGTCGGCAATGGCCCGCCGCCGGAGGTCCGCGAAGAATCCGTCCGCAATCTCGACCTGGATTTCGCACTTTCGACAAACAAGATGGCCATGTGCTTCGGTCGCGAGGTGATAAGTAGCGGGCCCGTGCCCGAGATGCAAGTGCACGACGACGCCAAGGCGCTCGAGCTCCTCCAGGTTCCGGTACACGGTCGAGATCGAAACGTCGGGAGCGTAAGTCTGGATCTCCGCAGCGAGCTCCTCCGCGGTTCGATGCCCCGACGCCTCGAACAGGCAGCGGACGAGAAGGCGCCGCGGCGTGGTCATGCGATCTCCAGCCGAGCGCAGACGGGAAAGAGCCTCCTCTTCCTCGTCTCCCGACGGGCTCAGGGCGAATCCAGCTGACTTCACTTGAGCCGCGAACGGCGAGGCGCATCCCGCCATGCCGTCCTCGAGACGCTACTCAGGTCCAACCCTCCTGCTCGGCATCGAACAGCCCGGTGCGTCGCCTGCCCGAACGGCTCGCCTCCGGGACCTCTTCCTCGGATGCCTCCCCGTCGAACAGACTTTCCGACCGGCGCGGCGGCGAAAGCTGCTCTGCGATCGGTTGCATCTCGGCCCGGGTCCTCGCGTCGCCGGCCTCGATCACGTCATTTCTCTCGTACTCGGGCGAGAAATCTGCACCGGAGGGAATACTGTGTCGCCCTGCGCGCTCACCGGCGCGGTAGGCGGCGCCGGCTGGCTGGTCAAGCGGCCCGGCCGGCACGGTAGCACCCGACCTGCCCAAAGCGCGATCGGGACGCAGGCGCATGTCGTCTTCCGGTGGAAGGGTCGGACTGCCGTCGGTCGCTGCGGGTGACGCCGCCGCGACGGCCACGCCCGGCGCTGGGCGGCCGAGAGGGCTGCGGGCCATCTCCTCGACGACCGCCTGGACAGTGGTCTGTAGCCGAGCCAGCTCGGCGATGGCGTCCTGGCGCTGGTCGTAAAGGTAAGTGATCTGCGAAACGGCGCGCTCGCGATCTTGCTCGACGCGCTGCAGGTAGGCGTGGCGGCGACGCTCGGTCTCGTCCCGGATCGCGAGGGCACGTCTCGTGGCCTGGTCGACGACATCGGCCGCCTCACGACTCGCCACCTCGCGCAGCTCGCTCACCTCTTCCGCGACGGTCTCGCGGAGCTCGTTCACCTCGCGTTCGGCTTCCTGACGCAGGGTGTAGGCCCCCTCCCACGCCTCTTGGAGGATGCGTTGGACACGTTCACCGAGAGTGTCCAGCGAAGGCGGCTGGGCGGAACGGGTCTCACTCTCGTAGACGGCGACGCGGCGGTGCAGCTCCCGAAGCTGTCCCACGGCTGCTGCGAGGCGGCGCTCCGACTCAGAGGCGCGTCTAAGCGCGTCGTCGAGCCGCCGCTGCTGGTCTGCCACGTACCGGTCGACCTGCTCCGGGTCGTATCCGCGCCGGTAGACGTTGAAGATCGGCGTGGCCAACTGCTGCTCTGCGACTGCCTCGTTCTCGTCCATGTGCCCTCCACACTCCCTTGTGCGGATGCTACCGAGCCACCACCGGGAAGACGGGGATCCTCGCCGGTCAAACAACCGCGCGAACAGCGACCGCTGCGGCTTCTCGACGCCGACCTCCACACAGGGCAGACTGAGGCCGACGACCGGACGACTTCCGGAGAGCCACGCGAAAACAAGGGGGTTTCTCAATGAAAGCCGACGTGAAGGGATCCACACTCCCAGTACTCGAGCTGATACTCGAGCCCGGCGAAGCTGTCGTCTCGACCCACGGCGACCTCGCCTGGATGTCCGCGAACATGCAGCTCAGCCAAACCACGAACACCGGTGGCGGCGGCGGCCTGATGGCGGGGCTGAAGCGAGTCGCCAGCGGAACCGGGATCTTCCTCACCCGCTACGAGCCCACAGGCGGGCCGGGAATGTTGGTCCTCGCCGCGAAGCTTCCAGGACGGATATTCTCCGTCGAGATCGCGCCCGGATCGGAGCACATCGTGCACCGGCACGGATGGCTGTGCGGCACACCGGGTGTCCAGCCCACCGTCGCTTTGCAGAAGACCTTCGGCGGTGCCATCTTCGGGGGTGAGGGCTTCATCCTCCAGCGCCTCGAAGGACAAGGNNAGCCTCTGCGTGCACCCTGGTCACGTCGGGGCGTTCCAAGCAACCGTGAGCTTCCAGACGACGCGACTACCCGGGATCGCAAACCGCATGTTCGGCAAGGACGGGCACCACGTCGTTGTGCTCACGGGACCGGGCACCGTCTGGCTCCAGAGCATGCCGCTCCCGATCCTTGCTCACGCGCTCTCGCCTTACCTGGGCGAGCACAACGAGAGCGCGGCAGGCGCCGGCGTGGCCGGCGGAATGCTCGGAGGCATGATCGGCCGGAAGCTCTGACGCACACCGTGACCCTCACCGATCGCCCGCCCGCCGATCTCGTCGAGGCGCCCGTCCTCGAACGGGTGCTGCACGAAGCACTCCGTCGAGGAGGCGACTTCGCGGAGATCTTCGCCGAGGACCGTTCGAGCTCCTCGATCTTCCTCGACGACCGAAAGGTAGAGGAGCTGTCGAGCGGGCGCGACCGGGGTGCCGGAATCAGGGTCATCGTTGGCGAGACAACGGGCTTCGCCCATACCGCCGACTTGTCGGAGAAGGGTCTGCTGTCTGCAGCCCAGGCGGCAGCGGCTGTCGCTCGGGAGGGCGGCGGCGGCGTCCGCAAGACCGCGCTGTTGAAGCAAGCATCGGAACATCAACAGGTGAGGACGCCCCCGAGCACTGTGCCGAAGTCGGCCAAGGTCGACCTGCTGCTCCGTGCCGACGATGCCTCCCGCTCGACGGGAGGAGCCATCGTCCAGGTGAGTGCCGGCTACGGCGACAGCCGGCGTCGCATCCTGATCGCGAACTCGGACGGCCTGTTGGCAGATGATGATCGCGTCCGCACCCGGTTGTTCGTGACTTGTGTCGCGTCCGGTGACGGCGGCTTGCAAACAGGCTCTCACAGCATCGCCTACACCCTCGGTTACGAAGTGTTCGACGAGCACCCCGTCGAGGAGATCGCGGACCAGGCAGCCCGGAGGGCCATCACCAAGCTCCAGGCGCGCCCGGCCCCATCGGGTGTCCTGCCCGTAGTCCTGAAGAGCGGAAGCGGTGGAATCCTTTTTCACGAGGCGTGCGGGCATGGCCTCGAAGCCGACCACATCTTGAAGGACAGCTCCGCGTACACAGGCCGCGTTGGCCAGGTGGTCGCCAGCCGGGGCGTCACGCTCGTCGACGACGGCACGCTCGGCCCGAACTGGGGCAGCCTTGTGATCGACGACGAAGGCCGCCCCACGCAACGCAACGTGTTGATCCGAGACGGAGTCCTGACCGACTACATGTGGGACTACCTCCGCGCACGGAAAGAGGGACGCACCTCGTCGGGCAACGGCCGGCGCCAGAGCTATCAGGACCTGCCCATGGTCCGCATGACCAACACGTTCCTCCTCGCGGGCGAGGAGGACCCGGATGAGATCGTGTCGCAGACACCGAACGGGGTGTACGTCGCCCAGCTGGGTGGAGGGCAGGTGAACACCGCGACCGGAGACTTCGTCTTCGGGATGACCGAGGCCTATCTGATCGAGAACGGCCGCATCACAGAGCCCCTGCGCAACGCGAACCTGATCGGTAACGGGCCCGATGTGCTCTCCAAGATCGACGCCATCGGAAACGACTTCGACATGTCGCCCGGGACTTGCGGCAAGGACGGCCAGAGTGTTTCCGTCGGCTGCGGACAGCCGACCCTGCGCGTGACGGGCATCACGATCGGGGGTACCGCAGGTGTCTGATCTCCTCAACTTGGCACGGAGGGTCCTCGAGCAAGCGACGGCTGGTGAGGAGGTCGAGGTCTATGTCTCCCACGGCAGGGAGACCTCGGTCCGGGTCTTCGAAGGCGACATCGAGCAGCTCGAGACAGCGGAGTCGGCCGGCGTGGGAGTGCGGGTGATCTCGGAAGGAAGACAGGGTTTCTCCTATGTGGGGGCGCTCGACGAGTCGGCCGCGAAAGAGGCTCTCATCGAGGCCCGCGACAACGCCAGGTTCGCCACGGTCGACGAGCACGCCGGGCTCGCCTCGCCCGACGGCGTGGAACCGCCCATGCTCGATCTCTGGCGGGAGGAGCTGGTCTCGTTCCCGACCGATGACAGGGTTGCGCTTGCCCTCGAGCTCGAGCGCCGCGTTCGGGCCGGAGACTCCCGTATCCGCCAAGTCGTGTCCTCGGACTACGTCGACGGTTTCGGTGAGACGGCGATCGCGACCTCACGCGGGATCGAGGTGACAGATCGGCAGACCGGCTGCTATCTCTTCGTCCACGCAGTCGCCGGCGACGGCGACGACACCCAGACCGGGTTCGGCTATTCGGTGGGTCGCGCCCCGGGCGAGCTCGACCTGGAGGCCGCCGCGGCCGATGCCATCGACCGCGCGACGCGACTGCTCGGGGCGAAGAAAGCCAAGAGCTCGAAGCTGACAGTCGTCCTCGACCGCCGGGTGACGGCCACGCTGCTCGGGATCCTCTCCGGCACTCTGTCAGGCGAGGAAGTCGTCAAGGGTCGCTCCCTTTTCGCCGGGCGCATCGGCGAACAGGTCGGCGCCGGCGAGCTGACCCTCATCGACGACCCGACCAACCCACTTGCCTACGGCGCCTCTCAACACGACGCGGAAGGGCTGGCCTGCCGGTGCAACTCACTGATCGCGGGGGGCGAGCTGAAGGGTTTCCTCTACNNGGGTTCCGGACAACCCCAGGTGTCGGCGCGCAGGCTCTGTCCCTCGAGCCTGGGAAACTTGACCAGCCGGAGATCATCGCTGAGGTCGGCGAAGGTTTCCTCGTCCAGTCGATAACCGGTGTCCACTCGGGAGTCAATCCCGTGAGCGGTGACTTCTCCGTCGGAGCCGAGGGCCTGATGATCCGTGGCGGCGATCTGGCAGAACCGGTCCGCGAGGTGACGATCGCCTCGACGATTCAACGAATGCTGCAGCACGTCGTGGCCGTCGGGTCCGATGTCGAATGGTTGCCCGGCGCCGCTACCGGAGTGACGCTCGCCATCGACGAGATCGCTATGAGCGGGGCTTGAGCTAGACCAGATCGTTCAGGAAGCCGCTTCGGCTCTCGAGGGACGCGCGCTCGACGACGCCGACGTCGAAGGGGCAGGCGCAGCTGGTGCGGCGGGCTTTGAAGGCGCGGCACCATCCGCGGCTGCCGGCTTGCTCGGCTCGGCGCTCGATGGGGCAGCGGTGACCTCCGACCCGCTACTCGAACCGGCAGCGGCGGGCTTGAGGCCGGAACGCCCCGCGCGGCTGTCGTTCTTGTAGAAACCACTCCCCTTGAACACGATCCCGATGTTCCCGAACACCTTCTTCAGGCTGCCCCGGCAGTTGGGGCATTCGGTAAGGGCGTCGTCCTTGAACGACTGCACGACCTCGAGGTGCTCTCCACATGACTTGCACGCGTACTCGTAGGTCGGCATGGATCCCTTCTATCCTTCGCCTCGGCCAACCTAACCATCCCGCCGGCGGTCTGGCGTTGGCACTCTCACTTTGCGAGTGCCAAGTATATCGTGGCTCCACAGCTGGAATCGCCAGGGAGGGTCATCATGGACCGAGACAGTGGTGAGGAACTGGTCACCCTCGAACATGTTCAGCGGGTCGTGCTCAGCTCGTGCATGCCGCTCGGCCCGATTGACATCGGGCTCAGCGATGCCCTCGGCTTCGTCCTTGCCGAGGACGTGCACGCTGCGGATGATCTGCCTCCGTTCGCCAACACGGCAATGGACGGCTATGCCGTACGTGCGGACGACACGAACGCTGCGCCCGTGGAGCTCTCGGTCATTGGCGTGCTCCCGGCCGGGACGGCTCCCACCCAGGTTGTCGAGCCTGGAACGGCGATTCAGATCATGACGGGAGCCCCGATGCCCCCCGGTGCCGACGGGATCGCCGTCGTCGAGCGGACCGAACCGGGCTCGTCCGATGGCACGGTCCGAATCCTCGAGCGAGTCTCACCGGGCGCCTACGTCCGCCCAGCCGGGAGCGATCTGAATCGCGGTGATCTGGCGGTCGCTGCCGGCACGGTTATCGGCCCTGCCCATGTCGGCTTGCTCGCGAGCCTCGACGCGACACGGATAACAGTCCACGCACGGCCGAATGTCGGCGTCCTTTCGACCGGAGACGAGCTCGTGAGCGGCACGGTGCCGCTCGAGTTGGGGCAGATCCGAGACTCCAACCGGCAGGGCCTGCTCGCGGCGTTGCAGCGGGACGGCTTCGTAGGCATCGACCTCGGTGTTCGCCGCGACGACGAAGAGGCGATCTCGACAGGGATTCGCGAGGGAGCCGAGCGTTGCGATGCACTGCTCACTACCGGTGGGGTCAGCATGGGCGAGTTCGACTTCGTGAAGGTGGCCCTGGAGGCATTGGTGGCCGAGGTCGGAGGGCAATCCCATCAGTTCAGGGTCGCGATCAAGCCCGCGAAGCCGTTGTCGTTCGCAGCCGTCGCCGCGGCAGGGGGGCGCTTGGTCCCGGTCTTCGGTCTGCCGGGCAACCCCGTCTCCTCGATGGTCAGCTATCAGGTCGTGGCTCTGCCGGCCCTCAGGAAGCTCGCGGGTCACCGCTCGCCGCTCCCCCGCCAGATCCCGGCCGTCGCGGCCGATGACTTCGAGCGGCGCCCGGACGGGAAGCTGCACCTGTTGCGTGTCATCGCCGCCATGGGCGCGGACGGCCGCATCATCGTCCGTTCGGCGGGCAAACAGGGCTCTCATCAGCTTGCAGCCCTGGCAGCCGCCAACGCTCTGGCGCTTATCCCAGACGGCGTAGGTGTCACCACTGGAAGCGAGGTCCGGATACTGCTCACCGGTCCGCTCGAGTGAGAGTGGGACCTTATCGGGCAGGGTGCCGCGCCTGACGAGGGGAGCAGAACCTGCCTGAAGGCGGCGACTGTTAGGGCGCGCCCGCTGCTCAGGGCATAGACTCT
>PMZN01000111.1:0-4944 GCA_003170375.1 Acidimicrobiaceae bacterium
ACCCATGGCAGGCGCTCCTTCAAGAGGCGCTCGACGCCTCCCTGCAGGGTCACCGCGGAGATGGCGCACGACCCACAGGCACCTTGGAGCTGCACCTCCACCACACCGGCGTCGTAGTCGACATCGACAAGGGCAATGTCACCGCCGTCGGCCTGGACAGCGGGGCGCATGAGCTCGACGAGATCATCAAGGGCTTCCTTGCGTCGGTCGCGCTCGGTGGCGTCGATCGGCTCGCCATATGACCTCGCGGAGATCCCGACGTTGACCGCGACCGGGGACACCAAACCCGCGGGCGCATCCGGGGCCGCCGGCCTCGCCGCGTCTTGTTGCATCGAACCGACCTCCCTTCGCTTGCGCCGCCTGGATGAGACTTGCCCACCGCGATGATAAGAGGTCGTAGGCTTCAGCCATGCAGCTCGTCTTGCTCGCGGCCGGTCACGGTCGTCGGTTCGGAGGCCTGAAACAGCTTGCTCCAGTTGGGCCGGCCGGCGAGGCGCTCATGGACTTCACGGCCCGCGATACCCTCGCTGCCGGCTTCGACGGTGTCATCCTCATCGTGCGCGAGGAGATCCAGACCGAGCTGCTCGACCACATCGGGCCCTTCTGGCCGGCGGAGCTCCCGGTCGTGCCAGTTGTCCAGGGGGCGATCGCTGGCACCGCTCAGGCGGTGGAGTCGGCACGGCCCTTCATAGACGGGCCGTTCGGCGTCGCCAACGCCGACGACCTCTACGGAGCAGCGGCGCTCGTGACGCTCGCGGATCATCTCCGCGATGGCACCCCGGGTGACCACGTGCTCGTCGGCTACCACCTTCGCGACACGGTCATCACCGACAGCCCGGTCACCCGAGGGCTCTGCGAGACCGGCGAGGACGAGTTTCTCGCCCGTCTCGTCGAGCAGCGGATGCAGCGCCTCCCCGGCGGGGAATTCGAGGGATCTCCCATAGCCGGACCGGATGCCGGACGCCTGCAACGACTGAGCGGTGAGGAGCAAGTGAGCATGAACCTGTGGGGCTTCGCCGAGTCGATCCTCGATGAGCTAGACAGCGCGCTCGACGCCTTCGACCCCGAAACGGCACCTCACGGCGAAGGCAAGCCCCCTGAGCTCCTCCTGCCCGACGTCGTCGGTCAGATCGTGGCTGAAGGACGGGCACGCTTCCGGGTCGTGCCATCCAACAGCCGTTGCATCGGGCTCACGCACCCCGCCGATCTGCCGCTCGTCCGCTCTCTCATCGCTGAGGAGCTGGCCGGCTGAGACGTCCGATGACGCGATCGCGCCGGCTCGTGCTGGCTCTCATCGTCGACCTGGTACTTGTCGCAGTGGAAGCCACTGGCGGTGTATTCGCCCATTCGACTGGCCTGGTTGCGACCGCCGGGCACGATCTGGCCGACGCCGCTGCGCTTGGCCTGGCCCTTGTCGCCACTCGGCTCGCGCTCAGGCCTGCGACGGCCGCAAGATCCTTCGGGTACCACCGCGCCACCATTCTCGCTGCCCTCGCGAACGCGACGGCGATCGTGGTTGTGGGCCTCGGCGTCGTCGCGCTCGGTGCATATCGGATCGCTCGCCCGGCACACGTGCACGGCGGGCTCGTGGTGATCGTCGCGGCAGTCGGGCTGCTGGGCAACGCGGTCGCTGCGCTGCTGTTGCGCGAACACGCCAAGGACCTGAACTTCCGGGCCGTGGCCCTGCATTTCACCGGGGACGCGGCCGCCGCGCTCGGAGTGATCGTGGCGGGCATCGTGATCCTCGCGACGGGACGTTTCGAGGTGATCGACCCGGCTGTGGCACTCCTCATCACCCTGCTCATCGGGGCCGAAGCCTGGCGGCTCGTGCGCGCGAGCCTGGATGTCCTGCTCGAGTCGACACCACCTGACCTCGACGTAGCGGCGCTCGCCTCGGCGATCTCCGCCATCGAAGGAGTAACCGCGGTCCACGACCTTCACTGCTGGAGCCTGTCGAGCGACGTCAGGGCCCTCTCCGCCCACGTCGTGCTCGACGGGCACCCGAGTTTGGAGGAGGCCCAGGTCGTCGGGGAACGGGTGAAGACCTCGGTCCACAATCGCTTCCATGTCGCGCACGCGACCCTGGAGATGGAATGTGAGCCCTGCGCCGAGGACATCGCGGACGCCTGCGCAGTCGACACGGTCTACCGCTCCGCCGATTAGGGATCACGAAAACGCCGGGCTGACAGCTGCGCTCCCGACGCGTATGTGCCGGTAGCGTTCGAGCCGATGTGTGGTCGTTTCGTCGCGAGCCGCCCCGTAGAGGAAATCGCCCGCTTGCTCGAGGTGGACAAGGTCGACGTCCCGTCCGAGCTTCTTCTTCCACGTTGGAACATCGCCCCACAGGCGACGGTGCTCGCCGTGACCATGCCGCCTCAGGACCCAGGGCTCCGGCGACTCTCGGCGTTCCGTTGGGGCCTGGTGCCGTGGTGGGCGAAGGATCCGTCGATCGGAGCGCGCGCTTTCAACGCGAAGGCGGAGACTGCGAAGGACAAGCCGATGTTCCGAAGCGCCATCGAGCGGCAGCGCTGCGTCGTTCCCGCCGACGCTTTCTACGAGTGGGCCCCGGCGGCAAAAGGGGAGGCGATTCGACGTAAGCAGCCATGGTGCTTCCGCTCTTCAGCAGCCTCAGGGCTGCTCCTCATCGGGGGTCTCTGGGAACAGTGGCGACCCCGGGGCCCTGAATCCTCGACGGCTCTGCACACCTGCACAATCCTCACCACGGACGCGAACGAGCTCGTGGGTCGCGTCCACGACCGCATGCCGGTGCTGATCGCCGAGGAGGACCTCGAGGAGTGGCTGATTCCCGAGCCACTCCCAACGGGCGAGCTTGGCCGGCTGATCCGTCCTGCCGCGCCAGAGGCGCTGCAGACGTTCCGGGTGTCGACGAGGCTCAACGACGCACGTGAGGACGGGCCCGATCTCGGAGAGCCCATCGCTGGCGAAGAGCCCGGTGACGCCGAACAGCCCNNTGGGTCCTCTTGTGGAAGGCCCTCAGCCCGCTCGGGTGGTCAGCCCCGCTTGAGCGGTTCCGCCTGCTGCGCCCGCTCGATCCGCCGGCGCCTTGCGAGCGCCCTGCGTGTGACCTCCGCGATCCCGGCGCCATCAAGCCCGAGCCGCGCAAGGATCGCGTCCGGCTTGGCGTGCTGCAAGAACTCCGTCGGGACGCCGAGCACAACCTGGCGCGGTCCCTCGAGCGCGTCGGCGTCGGCGACGCGATCAGCCTCGCCGACCAGGTACGAGCCCGCACCACCATGAGCCAGCCCATCCTCGGCCGTGACGACAAGTCTTGAGCACGCGATCGCCTCCAGCAGCTCGGGGTCGGCCGGTCGGACGACCCGGGCGTCGAAGACATCTGTCTCGATGCCGTCGTTGAAAAGCTCCTCCGCCGCTGCAAGAACCGATCGGGTCATCTTGCCGATGCCAACGAGGACAACTTCGCCGGTCCCTTTTCGGAGCCTGCGCGCCTTGAGACCGGTCCCCGGCTCGGCGAGCGGGCCCGGCGACGGCGTCTTCGGGAACCGGATCAAAGAGGGCCCGTCGAGCTTGAGTGCTTCGGCGAGCATCGGAGCGATCTCGGCGGTCTCGGCAGGGCAGAAGATCGTGCAGCCAGGTATTTGCAGCGCTTGGACAAGGTCGTAGATGCCGTTATGGCTCGGCCCGTCATCTCCGGTGACCCCCGCCCGGCCGGCGCAGATCACAACGGGCAGCTTGTGAAGCCCGACGTCGAGGTTCCACTGGTCGACCGCTCGGCCGAGGAACGTCGAGTACACGGCGACGACCGGGCGCAAGCCGGTCATCGCCATCCCCGCCGCAGCGGTGAGTGCGTGCTGCTCGGCGATGCCGACGTCCATGAAGCGCTCCGGAAAGCGATCCTGGAACGCAAGAAGCCCAGTCGGGCCGGGCATGGCGGCGGTGATCGCCACGATTCGCTCGTCGGAGGCCGCCAGATCCACGAGCGCCGCCGAAAAGACCTCGGCGTAGCTCTCCCCGGCATCAAGCGGGCCGGGCAACCCGTCGTCGTCGGTCGACCCACTCACCCGAGACGCGCCAACCTGCTGAGACCCAGGACGTGCCGACATGTGACCGCCAGGACGGCCCGCCGGTGCTGGCGACGCCGGAGCCTTCAGATCGTGGAGGCAGGCGATCTCGTCAGCCTCTGCAGGCGCGTAGCCCTTCCCCTTGGTGGTGACGACATGAAGGACGATGGGGCCTTGCCAGCTCGCAGCGCGGCGGAGGGCCTGCTCGAGCGCAGCGACATCGTGTCCGTCGATGGGTCCCGTGTAGCGGATTCCAAGCGTCTCGAAGAACATGCGCGGCTCGACGACCTCCCGGATAGCCGCACTGAGCCCATGGAACGAGGTGAACGCGAGCGACGAGACACCACCCGGTAGGTCCTCTACCAAATGGCGCACCCGATCACGGACCTGCAAGTAGCGCGGGTCCAGCCGTAGGTGGGTCAGCGAGACCGACAGCCTCGAGACCGTCGGTGCGTAGCTTCGGCCGTTGTCGTTCAGCACGACTAGCACTCTGGTGCCGGAATGGCCGAGGTTGTTGAGCGCCTCATAGGCCATCCCACCGGTGAGAGCACCGTCCCCGACCACTGCCACGACGTGACGTCCTCCACTTGTCGGATCGCTCTTGTCCTCGAGACGAAGAGCCGTGGCGATGCCGTGTGCGTAGCTCAGAGCTGTCGAGGCATGGGAGTTCTCGACCCAGTCATGGGGGGACTCCGCCCTCGACGGGTAGCCCGAGAGCCCACCTTCCTGCTTGAGGCCGACAAAGCCGTCACGGCGCCCCGTCACGATCTTGTGGATGTATGCCTGGTGCCCGGTGTCGAACAGGAGAATGTCCTCGGGGGAGTTGAAGACCCGGTGCAAGGCAAGCGTGAGCTCGACAACACCGAGGTTCGAACCGAGGTGCCCACCGGTACGCGACACGGCC
>PMZN01000111.1:4963-12087 GCA_003170375.1 Acidimicrobiaceae bacterium
GCGAAGCGCGAAGCTGACCGCGCGGTCGTTCCGCCTACACGCGACGCGGCCCGACGGTCCGAAGAAGCGGCCCCGCTGTGCGGCAACGGCGCTGGGAGCTCACGGCTCCGGTCTTCGGTCGCGTGTCAGCAGTTGCGCGACGAACCTCACGACTCGCTCGCGAGTTGCCTCGGCACTCTCGATCGCGGGCACGTTGCCATCGAGATCCACAACGACAGCCCGACGGCTCCGCTCGAGCTCCGACCGGAGCGCCACGACAACGGAGGCGTCGCGCCAATTGGGGTGCTCGAGCAGGAGCAGGAAGGCGAGCAACGACTCGCGTTGCTCTCCGACGCACTCATAGGGCTTTCGCCCCGCGGCGAACAAGTCCCGGAATCCTTCGACCTGCTGGAGGTTATCGAGAAGGTTCTCACCGAAGATGGCCGCCAGGCGATCAGGCGCGAGAAATGGTGCCAGCATCAGGAACACGAACAAGCACTTCGGGCACCGCCCGCACCAGGCATCGAAAAGAGTGCCGGAGCGATACGCCTGATTGCAGCTTCGAAACCCTGCGTGGTAAGCGGGCAGGTCTGCGAACCATCTCGCGATCTCGATCTCGCCGCACGAGCGCAATGGCGAGGAGTACTCGATGGCACGGGAGACCGATTCCCGGATCACAGACCGCAGCCCGAGCTCGCACTCGGTGCTCTTGCTCCACTGGTGGTTGACCGCGACGTCTTCGACGAACGAGGTGGCCTCGTCGGCCGAGCGTTCGAGTGCCATGAGCGTCGTGTCATAGCCGTAGACGTACCCTGCTGCCACGACGATTAGCGACAGGATCGCGGTGATCGGCACGTGACCGTTGAGCGCCCCGGCCGAGTTGAGATCGAGCAACCGGGGCGAGACGGTCCGTGTGATCGAGGCGAGCGGCAGGCCGGCGATGTCCGCTGTGCGCCGCATGGCGGGTTGCGGGTTGACCGCGACCAACAAGGTTGCGAGCCCGGGTGGCGGGTTCGTGGCCTTCAGCGCCTCGACCAGCACGATCGAGTCCTTCCCACCGCCGATGGGCACGGCGACTCCCTCCCCGGGGGCGTCATGACCGTGCCCTGTGGCCAGCGAGGATGCTGGGACCTCGCCAAGTGCCGCGGCCTCGGCCACCGAACCGGGCTCGGGTTCCACCTCCACCTCGAACTGAAGTGGCACCTCCAGGCCGTTCGCCACCGCGAATTCGCGCAGGCCCTTGTCGTACAGGTCGTGGACGAGTCCTGCCTCTCCACGGCTGAGTGGGCCCGTCTCGATGATGATCCTGCCCGGCGCCGCCGCTTTGTAGTAGCTGACCCCGGCAGCGAGATGCACGAGCCGCAGCACGCTCTCGATGCCGGGCCCTGCACGCGAACCGAGCGGAGACCCAGCGAACTCGACGACCTCCTGGAAGCTGTGGGTGTCATCGAAGGCGTAGTTGAAACGCGCAATGTTGCGTGCGGCGTCGAAATCGAAGCTGACGATCCTGAAGGTCTCGACAGTCGCCAACTCAGGCGCTGTCACGACGTCCACGCCCGGCTCAAATGGCCCTCTCCGACGCCGGCGACCTGCCGGAATCGCCGGCTGCGATCGAGATATGAGCCTTCGTTACGGGGAGTCGGCGACGCGGGCGAGAACAGCACAACCGCAATATCCGGACGAGAAGACGCGAGGCCGACCGCAGCCTCGAGCGATGGCGCTGGTTGGCGTTGGACACTGCTCGAGATGTCGTCGAGCGCGGTCGCGATCGCCGCGCCGGCATCCCCGATCCAAAAGACGACCGGTTGCGGCAAGCTTGAATCGATCGTCTGGGCAAGCGGTGCGTAGTCGAGGCCACGATCGTGTCCGCCAACGATCAACGCCACCTGTCTTCCTACGAGAGCCTTCACTGCGGCAACCGTCCCTTCCGGGTTGCTCGCGAGCGCGTCGTCGATGTAGCTGACGCCGTCGATTTCCCCGATCGGCTCGAGCCTCGAACGGGGCGCCGTCACCAACGAGAGCTCGCGTTCGAGCCGTTTCTGATCGGGCAACTCCCCGGTGACCAGAAAGGCAGCCGTAACGGCGCCGCAGGCATTGAGGAGGTTGTGCTCCCCCAACAGTCGGAACTGACTTAGGTCCAAGGGTCCGAGATCGGACACGACGACCTGGGCTTTTTCGAGGCGCACCGGACCACCGTTGCCGTAGAGGACCCTGCCAGTCAGCCATGAGCTCCGCGCCACGGCCTCGTCGCAGCATCCGTTCACCGCAACGGGGACATCGGCGCGATGGGAGAACAAGCGAAGCTTGTCCTCGTAGTAATTCGTGAGGTTCCGATGCCAGTCGAGGTGGTCCGGCGCCAGCAACGTGAGAACGCCTACCGAGGGCGACACCGTCACGTCCGCAGCCTGAAAGCTCGAGAGCTCGACGACGAACACGTCATGAGCGTCGTCGTCGTACAGCTCGGTCAGGGGACGGCCGATGTTGCCGGCAAGAGCTACATCGAGACCGTAGGCGCCGAGGGCACCCGCCGTGAGCATGGCGGTGGTCGTCTTGCCCTTGGACCCGGTCACGGCCACGACTCGCCTATCCTGGAAATCCTCCAGGAAAAGCGCTGTCGGAGTCGTCACGACCGCACCGAGCCGGGCCGCGGCAGCAAGGCGCTCATCGTAGCGCGAGACCCCGGGCGAGTGGACGACGAAGTCGAAACGGCGATCTTCGAGAACCGACGGCGGCTGCACATCGATCCCCGCTGACTCAGCCTCGACCGCCTGCCGAGGACCCGTGAGGCCGCTCGGGTCCCCCGCGATATCGTCGACGACGACAAGTTCGGCGCAAGTGGGACCGACGCGCCGGGCGAAGCACTGACCTTCCATGCCTGCTCCGAATATCGCGACGCGACTACCAGCGAGCGCCGCGACACCTCCTATCAGCGGCACGCCGCGATGGTACACAGGCGTTCGAGCCACTGAAGCGAATCGGGCGAACGTCAAGGTAGCGTTGCAGCGTTCACACAGTCGAGCGGTCGGGGACCAAAGGGTGGCAGCCATGATCACTGAAGCACCCGTATCCGGGTCGCGCCAACAGCCGGCGGACCCGTCGTGATCGTCGGAGTCCCTGCCGAGGTGAAGGTCGCGGAGGACCGAGTCGCCATCACGCCTGATGGCGTCCGGGGATTGACGTCGCTCGGCCACAAGGTGCTCGTCGAGACGGGGGCCGGCACCGGGTCGTCCCTCAGCGACGCTGATTTCGCCGCCGCCGGAGCGACCGTGGTCGACGCGGATGCTGCGTGGTCTGCGGAGCTTGTCTGCAAGGTGAAGGAGCCGCAGGAAGCCGAGCTTTCGTATCTGCGCCCTGACCTCGTCTTGTTCACCTACCTCCACCTCGCCGCCTACCCCGGCGTGGCCAAGGCTCTGCTCGAGTCCGGGACCACCGGGGTTGCCTACGAGACCGTGCAGCTCCCCTCGGGTGACCTGCCCCTCCTCGCGCCGATGAGCGAAGTCGCCGGACGGATCGCTACCCAGGTTGGGGCGCACTTCCTGGAGGCCCCACACGGAACGCGAGGCATCCTGCTCGGTGGCGTCCCCGGCGTACGGCCGGCTCGCGTCGTGATCATCGGTGCCGGCCACGTGGGATGGAACGCTGCGTGGATCGCCCAGGGCATGGAGGCCGAGGTCCTGCTCCTCGACCGCGACATCGACCGCCTGAGGTGGGTCGACCAGATTCACCAGGGCCGGATCATGACCCTCGCGTCGAACCGTGGGTCGATCGAGCGCGCGATCTCGGAGGCGGACCTCGTCATCGGTGCCGTCCTGGTCGCCGGTGGGCGGGCGCCGGTTGTCATCACCGAGGAGATGGTCGCCGGCATGAGAGCTGGAGCGGTCATAGTCGACGTCGCTGTCGACCAAGGTGGATGCATAGAGACGACGCACGAGACGACGCACGAGAACCCCACCTACTTCGTGCACGACGTGCTCCATTACGCAGTCGGGAACATGCCCGCCGTGGTGCCGCACACCTCGACATATGCGCTCACCAACGCGACATTCCCTTACCTCGTCGAGCTCGTCGAGCGAGGCGTGGAGGGGGCGGCGGCGGCAGATCCGGTGCTCCGCGGCGGCATCAACACAATGCGAGGCAGCTGCACGAACGCGGCGGTGGCATCCGCCCTCGGNNTTGTCAGCACTCCGCTCCCATCCGGAACCCGATCTTGCAGCCAGACCGAGCGTCGCGAGGCGCTCGAGGGCGACCGCCGTCAACGCAAGCCCCAGGCCTGAGCGCCCACACACGAGCTCGAACGGAGTCGCAACATCTTCGAGAGCCTCCAGCACCGAACACTCGTCCGGTGAGAGACGGCCGGTGACGGTCGACAGCGAAGCCCGAGTAGTGCCCGTCTGTGCGCGTGGCCCGGTGCGCGGGCCAAGGGCGCGGCTGCTGCCGGCACAAGCGAGCTCCAGCGCCGCAATCACGTCGGCGGCGTCTCTCGCCACGCCACAGCCATCTGCAATGAGGGAGTTGGTGCCTTCGGACGCGGGGCTCCGCACCGACCCCGGCACCGCGAGCACCGTCACGCCGCGTTCGTCCGCGGCCGTCACGGTGTGGAGCGCTCCGCCCCCCTTGTGGGATTCGACCACGACCACGACATGGGCAAGCGCTGCAATGAGCCTGTTGCGAAGGGGGAACCGCCACTTTTCCGGTGCCGCTCCGGGTGCCGCTTCTGAGAGGATGCCCCCGGCGACCTCCAGGCGAGCCCAGAGCCGGCTACTGCTGGCGGGGTAGACCACGTCGACTCCCCCACCGACGATGGCGACGGGCGGTGCTGGGCGCACGGGCGCGAGCGCTCCCTCGTGAGCCGCGGCGTCGATGCCTGCAGCCAGACCTGAAACGACGACCACACCGGCATCCGACAGGTCCGCTCCGAGCTCGGCGGCGACAGCAGACCCGTAGTGCGTCGCTGACCTGGTGCCCACGAGTGCCACACAGGGCCGGTCCAGTTGAGCGATCGACCCGCGAGCAAACAGGACCTCGGGCGCAGCCCGGTCATCGACGAGCCGGGACGGGTATCCGGGCGACCCACGGCGGTACGCCGCCGTCTTCGATTCCACTAGCCGCTCCCAGACAAGAGCGGGGTCTGTGTCGATCGATGCCCTTCGCCAGGCATCGACAATCTCGGCGATCCGTGGACTGCGGTGGCCCGGATGCTGATCGGCATGCATCAACCGCGAGACGAGTCGCGCTCTCGGGTCGCGAAGGTCAGCGAACACCTCCTCTGCCGGCCTGCCGCGGAGCAAGCGCTGAAGACGCTGCGGTGTCATCGAATCAAGCCCTGCCAACGTCGCCGCGTATGCCACATCAGGCAAGTGGTCCCCATGCTGCCGAGGGCTCTCGGAGGCGCTCACAGTTCCCCCGATCCGCCCAGCAATGCAGCTCGGCCCGCCCGGAGCTCGAGAGCCATCGCGACGTGGCTTTCGTCGACGACCCTCTTCGAGGTATCGAGGTCGGCCAGTGTCAGGGCAACCCTACGCACGCGATCGAGACCGCGGGCCGAAAGAGCACCCGAACACAACTGCCGCTCGAACAGATCGCGCGCGGCGTTGGTGAGGGGGGCATGCAGGTCCAGGCTCGCTGAGGGCAAGGCCGCGTTCGCCGTCACACCCCTGCAGTGCGCGAGCTCTCGCACCTTGGCGACACGCTGGGCAACAGACGCGCTCGACTCGGCCGGCGTCGAATCGAGGAGCTCACGGACACCGGGCCTACCGACCGCGACGTGCAGATCGAACCGGTCCAAGAGCGGACCCGAGAGCCTCCTCGAGTAGCGGGCGAGCTGAGCGGCCGAGCAGACGCAGCTGCCGATGCCTCGTCGTTCGCCGCACGGACAAGGGTTCATCGCCGCAACTAGGAGAAACCTGGCCGGGAAGGTGACTGTCGCCCTCGCTCGAGCGACTCGGATGACTCCCTCCTCGAGCGGCTGACGGAGCAGGTCGAGCAACGGGGAAGGGAACTCGGCGAGCTCGTCCAGGAACAGCACGCCATTGGTGGCAAGGCTGACCTCGCCCGGACGCATCCACGACGAGCCCCCGCCGATGAGCGCCGGGGCTGAGATCCCGTGATGCGGAGCCCTAAAAGGGGGGCGGCGCTCGCCCGCCGGCGGCAATGGCAAGGCAGCCGCGGAATGGATCCGATAACTCTCCAGGAGCTGAGCCTCGTCAAGGGGCGGGAGGACGCCCGGGAGGCGCTCAGCGAGCATGGTCTTGCCCGAGCCCGGCGGCCCCGACAAGAGGAGGTGATGGCCACCGGCGGCGGCGACCTCGATGGCGAGACGCCCCATCGGCTGGCCCCGCACTTCCGAGAGGTCGAGCGGCCCGGCACGGCCCTGCCCGCACGCTCGGTCGGCGGTTGCTGTTCCTGGCACCCCGCGCGCCTGCGCCGGTCCCGGCGAGACCGTCCTCAAGTCGGGCCAGGCAATTCGTCCCGACAGCGCATCGACGAGCTCGCGGAGCGACCGCGCGGTGCGCACTACCGGCTTACCTACGAGCAAAGCCTCGGGAATGCATGACGGAGGCACGACGACGGCCGGTGAGGTGAGCGCGTCGGTGAGCGGAAGAGCGCCGGGGACAGAACGGATCGTGCCGTCGAGGCCGAGCTCTCCTACGAACCCACAGTCGGCGACCGCGGCCGACTCGAGCTCGCCGGTCGCGACGAGCAGCCCGACGGCGATCGGAAGGTCGAGACCGGCGCCCGTCTTGCGAACACCCGAGGGAGCCAGGTTCACCGTCACGCGCCGCAGCGGCCACGGGAGTCCGCTCGAGAGCAGGGCGGCCCGGACCCGGTCCCGGGCCTCCCGGCACGCCGCGTCGGGCAGGCCCACCACTGCAAAGCCAGGCAGCCCGTTGGAGACGTGCACCTCGACGAGGACGGGACGACCTCGAACACCGAGCAAGCTGGCAGATGGGATGGAGGCGATCATGGGCGGGCTCCCGGCAGGGCGGCTGTCTGTCTGCGGAACGCCCGAGGAGTGGCGCGCTCAATAGTCCTTCGGACCGCACGCTACCGGTGGGGTGTGTCACACATCTCTATGGAGGGGCGACTTCCGGTCGCGACGCGTGTAACGCCGATCCCGAGCTCCGCCGATTATGGGGTTGAAAGCC
>PMZN01000111.1:12199-12554 GCA_003170375.1 Acidimicrobiaceae bacterium
GCGTTGAGCAACAAGAGCTCACGCTGATCACCGACGAACTCCTCACCCGGATGCTTGACCCGGGCCGCGAGCGCGATCACCGGGTTGGGCGCGAGCCCGAAACGCAGATAGTTGGCCCGACCGTCTGTGGGCGCGGAGTCAGCGAACAGCGCTTGCGGCGGCGGCTTCAGCTCGACTAGTACCTCCGCGGAGGTCTCGGCCAAGCACTTCCCCGACCGCAGATACCACGGAACGCCCGCCCAGCGCCACGAGTCGATGAACAGCCGAAGGGCGCAGAAGGTCTCCACGTCGGAATCCTTCGCCACCCCCACCTCGTCGCGATAGCCGGTGAACTGACCCCGGACCACGTCGTCGG
>PMZN01000126.1:0-1107 GCA_003170375.1 Acidimicrobiaceae bacterium
CTCCTCCGTGATCGGTAGCGGCGGGTTGGTCATGACCTGGTTCCAGTGCAGGTTCACGAACACACCGTTGTCGAGCAGGAACCGGTATAGCTGGGCCATCTCGGGGCTCGTGCCGTTGAACGGCGCCATCGGCTCGCCCGTGGCCCGGTTGCGAACGAGCTCGAGGACGCCGAACAACCCGATGCTCCGGTGCGCGCCAACCGAGGGGTGGCGGGCGGCGAGCTCCTCGTGGTGATGGGTCATGACCCCGCCCATCTTCGCCGCGTGCTCGATGAGCTCGTCTTCCTCGTAGACCCGGATCGTCGCGAGGGCGGCTGCGAGGCAGACGGCGTGGGAGTTGTAGGTGAGCCCTCCGGCGAACACGTGATCCTCGAAGTACGCCGCGACCTGAGGCCGCATGCCGACGACCCCGAGCGGTAGGTAACTCGATGTGAGCCCCTTCGCGCAGGTGATGATGTCAGGTACCACGCCCCAGTGGTTGACCGCGAACCAGGCCCCCGTGCGCCCGAAACCGCTCATGACTTCGTCGGCGATCATCAAGATTCCGTAGCGGTCCAGGAGATCGCGGACACCCTGCAGATAGCCATCGGGTGGGACGAGGATCCCGTTGGTGCCGGTCACCGGCTCCAGGATGAACGCCGCAATGGTCTCCGGCCCCTCGAGCTCGATCGTCTCCTGCAGCTGGGAAAGGGCCTGCTCGGCTGAGTCCATAGGCCGCCCGGTCCCGTGGTAGAAGTCGAGGACGTGAACCACCCCCGGGATGCCTGGCTCGTTCGGCCAGCGCCGGGGGTCACCGGTGAGCGTGATCGTCCCTGAGGTCGCGCCGTGGTACGAGCGGTAGCGAGCGAGGATCTTGTTACGCCCCGTGACGGCCTTCGCGATACGGATCGCGTTCTCGTTCGCTTCGGCCCCACCAAGTGTGAAGAAAGACTTCTCGATGTCGCCGGGGAACAGCGTGGCGAGCTTGCGGCCTAGCAGAGCCCGGGGTTCGGTAGCTGTGACGGCGGAGTTCGAGTAGGCGAGTTGTTCGGCCTGGCGGGTGATCGCCTCAATGACGCGAGGATCCCCGTGGCCAATGTTCACGCACATCAGCTGGCTATTGAAGTC
>PMZN01000126.1:1151-14994 GCA_003170375.1 Acidimicrobiaceae bacterium
CATGTTGGTCTTTGGATCAGAACGAATGGAGATCGGGATGGCCGTTGTGCCACAACAGAAGGATCGCCTTGCCAACGACGCTCGAACCCCTGATAGGACCCCAAGACCGGCTGTCGCATGAATCAGACCGGTTGTCGCCCATCACATAGAGCTCGCCTTCGGGGACCTTGAAGGGGTGCTGCTTGGAAGCCACCGGCGTACCGAGTGGCTGAGTCACGTAGGGCTCGGAAAGCTCCCTCCCGTCGACGAAGACGTCATTACCGAGCGAGTAGACGCTTTGCCCAGGAAGCGCGATTACTCGCTTGACGAGGTCGTTCTGACCAGCCACCACACACATGGTGTCGGCTGGAGGGCGGGCGAACACAACGATCGCGCCTTCGTGCAGGTCGTGCCAGTTGAAGAAGACCTTCTGAACGAGGATTCGGTCGCCGATCTCGAGTGTGGGCTCCATCGATCCCGAGGGGACGGAGAAGGCCTCGAAGGCAAAGGTGCGGACGCCGAGTGCGAAGAGCACTGCCACCGCAACAACGATTGTCCACTCTGCGACGACGCGCCGCCGAGGATGCCCCCGGGCAAGAGCTGAGGACGATGTCGGTTCGTTCTCGCTCGATGCAGCTTCGGGTCCGCTGGCGTCGTCAGCAGCGCTGGCCGTGCGAGATCGCATAGTCGTGGTTCGTCGAAGCCTTCGAGGATACGTGGATCAATATGGAGGTCGCGGACAAGGCATTGCCGCCGACGACATAGAGCGAACCGCTCGGAGTCGTCGCATCGCCCGTTCGGCTGCCACCGACGTCCCAGACGATCTTCACGTGGAGACCTCGGAGGGTGTGCAACGCAGTGCTCACCGCCTTACCGAGGAGTCCGCTGCAGTGCAGCATCTCGCCAGGGCCGAAGATCTTCGGCGAACCGAAATACGTTTCACCAGGCGCGGCGGGACGCCCGACGAGGACTTCCGCACTCCCGATGTAGTGACGAGGCAGCGCGATCGCGTCGATGCATCCCGAGGCCCCGCCCACACATGGTCCTGCTATCTCGCGCAGGACCGCGTTCTCGCCGGTCCCCCTCGCGCCAGGCCTGACGGCCAAGATCGAACCAACCTGGCTCGGAGAGGACGGGGCCTCTTCAACTCCAATCTTGAAGTGATGCAACCTGAACACCGACTCCAACTGTCCGGCCGCGTCATTACGGTTCGAGATCGACACGATCACCTTGTTGCTGGAATCGGCGCTGGCTGGCGTCAATGAGTCCAAGAGCACCAGCGGCACTCCTATGAGGGTTACGCCCACGAGCAACGCTGACAGGGTGGCAGCGAGACGCCGACATGGCCTCACGACCAATTGTGCGCGGGCCGCGCCCGTTAGATAGCTCCACGCGACGGAAACACCTGACACGCCGTCGCGCACGAGCAGCCCGGCAAGCTCGAGCGCTTCGTCACCGTGGCGATCCCGCCAACTTGTTGGATAGCACCGGACAGCTGCTTGGATCAGCCGGTCGTGTTGCGGTCTCGGCATCAGACTCCTCCGAGTGCGAGCCGAAGCCGACCTACGGCACTGACGCGCTCCAATGAGTCGAGGTGGTCACGCAGCGACATCGCCCCCGCGGAGGTGATCCGATAGGGGTGTCGGCGGTCGTCGGCCGGAAGCGCCTCGATGAGTCCGAGCTTCTCGAGGCGGTCGAGCGCTCCGTAAAGGGTTCCCGGTCCGAGCTGCAGTCCTGCGAACTCCTTGATGTCCAGGATCAGGGCGTAACCGTGCTTCGGGCAGTCGGCGAGGCTCGTGAGGATCAGGACGGATGCTTCACCGGCACGGCGCAGGACTTCTCGGCCAGTGCCTCTTTCGGGTTCGCGTCCTCTAACCGCCATGTCGATCTCCTAGTACGACGGCAAATATATCGGTCGACGTAATAGTAACGGACTTGCGGCGCAAGTCAAGGTTGATTTCCGCCGACCCGTCCCTCGTGGACCAGCAGGTCTCCGAGGCAGAGGCCGTGGGCTATCTAGCATGACCGCGTGGTTGCGCGGTCTGAGTCGCCAAATCCGGGGGCCCGGGACCAAGACTGGCCGTATGGGGAAAGCATCGCCGGCCAGGCCGTCGCTTCTCCCGTCGCACCCGCACGCGGCCTCTCCTCGCTCCGCCCGTTCCACCACCGGAACTACTTCCTGTTGTGGTCGGGTGGCATGGTCTCGGTCATCGGTTCCTGGATGCAGACAGTTGCCGTCGGGGCACTGATCGTCGCGCACACCGGAAAGGCCACCTGGGCGGTGGTGATCGCCGCTGGAGCCTTCTTGCCGATCGGACTGCTCTCGCCGGTCGGGGGCGCGCTCGCTGACCGCATCCCCCGGCGAGCGGCTCTCGTCGCCGGGAATCTGCTCGCCGGCGCCGTCGCCCTTGCCATCGCCCTCCTGGTCGCGGCGCGGCGGGACAGCCCCGGACTCCTGACCTTGCTTGTCACGGTCCAGGGATCTGTCAGCGCCATGATCGGACCGTTTCAGCAGGCCATCCTCCCTGACCTGGTGCCGCCATCGGAGTTCCTCGCCGCAGTTTCGCTTAACTCGGCGCAGTTCAATCTTGGGCGCGTTGTCGGCCCGGCGCTCGCGGGGGTGACGATCGCCGCCTTCGGCTACCCCGTCGCCTTCGTCGCCAACGCGGCGTCCTTCCTTGCCGTCGTCGCGGCTCTGTTCTTCGTCCGCCTGTCCCCGCCGCCCGGACGCGCCGAGCAGATCGGGCTGCTCGCCTCGCTTCGGCTCGGCGCCCGGGCGGCGCGCGCCGAGCCGGGCTGTCGTGCTGCGATAGGCACGATCGCGGTCGTGGCGCTCTCGGCATCTCCCTTCATCGCCCTGGTTCCGGTGATGGCTCATCGCCTGACCCATACCGGAGCGCGCGGAATCGCCTCGGCGACCGGCCTGCTCACGACCGCCCAGGGCATCGGAGCCGTCGCCGGAGCCCTCGCGATCGCGCCGCTCGCGGCTCGCTTCGGGAGGGGCAGAATGCTCATCGGCAGCCTCGCGGTCCTCCCGCCGGTACTCGTTCTCTACGGCTTCGCCCCGTCGCTCACCTTCGCCCTGCCCGCGCTGTTCGTCGTCGGGCTCGTGTACATCAGCGTGCTGTCCGGCCTGTCCACCGTCGTACAGCTCCGGGCCCCGGCCGAGCTTCGCGGGCGCGTGCTCAGCCTCTACCTGGTCGCGCTCGGCGTTTCGTACCCGATCGGTTCACTGGTTCAGGGGCCTCTCGCTGACTCGCTCGGCCTGGCCTGGACGACCGCCGGCGCGGGCGCTCTTCTGGCGATCGCGCTCGTCGTAATGCGCGTGCTGCGACCGGGCGTCTTCCAGACGCTCGCGGCTCCGGCGCCGACGGAGGCGCCACCGTCTGCAGCCTCTTGTTGACCTCCAGGGCCAATTCCTTGCTATCCCACGGCTTCGAACTGCACGGAGTGGGCCGAACCACCTGGACGGTGCGAACCACAAAGCCCAATCGCCGACCTACTCGCCGGCATCGCAGCGGAGCGCTCGCTGGTCGGTTCCTGCTCTGCTGCGATCGACCAGCTCACGCCAAACGTGGTCGCCTCGAAGTTCTCCATAGTCAGATGTCACCCCACCCGAACCGGCCTGGCAAGTGACAGGAGGCCCTCAGCGACTCTGATGCTGCTCGAGATAGGCGTTGAGCACGCGTTGATTGGCGACCCGAATGGGGATGATTGCGGGCAGAGCGTCAAGCGGGTAGGCGCGTACCGGTCCTTCTGGGCCGTCGTCTCGGAGCGTGCCACCGGTGACCCTTGCCATGTAGCCGTGGGCATTCATTGTCCCGGTCGGGGTTCCTTCCTGGATGAAGGTGATGANNGCTTGGCAGCGACGCAGGTGCCTCGAGGGGACCTCCTGGCGGGTGGATGAGGACGATCTCGCCGGCGTTGGTCTCGACCACGACGAGTGCCCCGTCGTAGTCGAACGGCATGGACATGGAGGCCATCACGCGACCGTAGGGCGAGGAGGACGAGCTATGGGCCTCCTCTTCGGGGCGGCCGCCACCCTCCTTCCACGGGACTCGTTCCGGGTGGCCACGGCCACGTGTGTGCTGCTCCAGAACTCACAAGCACGAGCCTAGGAGGATGGCGAGAAGTGCTCGATGATCATCCGACTTCCCGACCCACTGCGGTTCAGGCCTTCGCCCACGGCCCAGCAGTCCTCGGCTGTCGGACAGGCAACGCCGGTGAGAGTCTGAAAGCCGTACAGCGGGCTGGGGCTTGTTTCCCCCGACCAACCGGACCCGTTCCACCCCTCGGCCAGTGCCAGCGCCTCGTCCTCCCCGGAACCGCGTGAGCCCACCGCCTGGCATGCGGTGACAGCGGCACAGGCGACCGCCTTGAGCTCGGGATAGTTGCCGGCGCTCCCCAGCTGGCTGTGCACGAATGTGAACGAGTTCCCGTTCCAGCGCTCGACGAGGGGGTGGATCGGAATGAGGCCGGAACCTTTCGTCACGGTCTGGCCGACGGCCCAGCAAGCGGTGGGAGAGCTCCCCGGCCGACAGTCGACGCCCGCCAGAGAACCGCCCCCCAAGAGCTCACCGGCGACTGTGACGCGAGACCAGGCGCGGCCGTTCCACCGTTCGGCCAGGGCCCGGCCGACACCGTGCTTCGGCGTGGCGAACCCGACCAGTAGGCAGTCGTCTTCGGTTGCGCAGGCCACCCCGTTCACTTGGACGAACGACGCCGAGAGCGGCGCGGACCTCACGTAGTGCCAGGCGCCGCCGACGAGCCGGAACGTGATGACGCTACGGAAGTCGCTCGATGATCCGACTGCCCAGCACTGGCCGTTGGCGGATTCACACGTCACTGAGTACAACTCCCCCTGCGGCGCCGGCGTCTCGACAACGTTCCAATCTCCGTGAGCCCCGTAGTGCTCGAGCAGGTTGCCCCGGCGCGAGCCGCTGCGCATGCCGACTGCCCAGCAGCTCGTGGCCGACAGGCAGCTGATTCCGGAGAGCTCGTCCAGCGTGCCCCGCTGGACGGGAGCCGCGGAGACGGGCTTCCAGTCACCGCTGAGGTAATGCTCGATGAGTGCGGGTCCGGAGACCGACGAGGACGACTTGAAGCGATCGCCGACAGCCCAGCAGTCGGTGGCAGTTACGCAGGTCACCGCGACGAGCGAAGTGATCGGCGCACCAGGCACGCTGAGGGTGCTGGCAGACCAGATCGGCCCGGCCTCTGGGCGAGCTGGACCTGCGGCGGCCGGGGCGGACAACAAAAGGCCGCCGCCGAGAAGGCTGGCGGCGATCAGCGCAAGGACGCGGAAGCGTGAGGCGGTGTACATGTCGTCAAACTAACGGTGTGACAGGCAGATTCCCACCTTCGTTCGACGACGCAGTTCCTTGAGCTAGTCGTCGACGTCCTCGAACAGCACCAAGGGCTCCCGGTTTGTCGCCCGTCGCACGATCTCCTCGTCGAGGTACTCGGATGCCTCGAGGAGTCCCTGGAGGAGCTCGGGTTCGAGCGTGAGGGCCCGGAAGGTCGTTCCCACCGTCACACCGTGATTCGGGCGGAACTCGACGACCACCGGATCGGCGACGCGAATGTCCCCGGCGGCCAGCACTCGCAGATAGGCGCCAGGCCGGGCGCAACGCGTGAACGCCTTGAGCCAGCCCTTCCGGTTCATCCACACAGCGAAGGTGGCACAAGGAATGCGGGGACTCGTGACCTGGAGGACGACGCGATCGCCGATCCGCCACGTCTCGCCGATGCGCGCCTCGGTGACATCGAGGTCAACAGTGGTGAGGTTCTCCCCGAACACGCCCGACCGGAGCGGTTCGCCGAGCTCGGCCTGCCACCAGTCGAGGTCCTCACGGGCATAGGCGTAAACGGCCTGATCGTCGCCGCCGTGGTGCCTCGTGTCGCAGATCACGTCGCCCGCGAGTCCGCTGGCCCCCGATCCCTTGGGTCCGGGGGCCGAGACGGTCACCGGCTCGGACGTCGGCACCTTGTGGATGCCGGTGGAACCCGACTTCGCTCGGATCAGTCGTCTCACCCCGACATTGACTGATTGGACAAGGGCCATGTTCGTTCATGGTAGGAGGCCCGACGCGACCGGCGGCCAGTGTGCATCTTCCGAGGTAGTCAGGATGATCTGCCCTTCCGGCCACCTTTCGTGGTCTCGAGGTCAACCTCGAGCTTCGACTGTCCGCCTGAGCCGGCTCACGATCGCAGCCACTGGCAGTCATGCGCCTGCCGAGGTGTCAGCCGGTATTGCGCAGTCCGGCGGCGATCGCGTTGACTGTAATGAGCAGTGCGCGTCGTAACTCGGGTTCCTCGGAGCCGGAACGGTGCCTTCCGAGCAGTTCGACCTGGAGGTAATGGACCGGCCGAAGATAGTCAGCGCGGACCGCGAGGGTGCGTTGCAAGAGGGGCCTCGCCTCGATCAGGCTGGATTCGCCTGTCAGCTTGAGAATCTCGGCAACCGTGCGAGCATGCTCATCGGCGATCTCCCGGAAGATTCCATGTTGTTCCTCCTCGACGAGCGACTTCACGTACAGCCGTGCGATGTCCATGTCTGTCTTCGCGAGGGTCATCTCGACGTTGCCGACAAACGTTCGAAAGAAAGGCCACTTCGCGTACATCTCGCCGAGAGTCTGTTCTGCGCCGTTATCGCGCGCAGCGGCAAGTCCCGATCCGACGCCGAACCACCCCGGGATGATCTGGCGCGATTGCGTCCAGCCGAACACCCAGGGGATCGCCCGAAGCGCCGCTAGGTCTGAGCCCGATTCAGGGCGGTACGCAGGGCGTGAGCCGAGATTCAAGTCGTTGAGCTCGGCAACCGGTGTCGAGGACATGAAGTACTGAGCCAAGCCCGCGTTTCCGAGAAGTTCGCGATAGGCGCGCTCGGCGACCGAAGAGACCGCTTCCATCACCTCGTGCCAGCGATCGGACGTGGCCCCGGAACCAAGCGATGAGCTGTGGACGAGACTCGACTCGATCACCGCGGCAAGGCTCGCCTCGAGGTTCTCCCGTGCCAGTTCCGCGAGGTTGTACTTGTCCGAGATGACCTCCCCTTGCTCGGTGACCTTCAGGAAGCCGTCGACGGTTCGCTCCGGCTGGGCCAGGATCGCTTCGGCTGACGGCCCACCGCCTCGTCCGACCGTCCCTCCACGGCCGTGGAACAGCCGGAGTGCAACGCCGTGGCGTTGTGCGACGTCCCTCAGAACACCCTGCGCCTTGTAGATCTCCCACTGGGAGGTCGTGATACCGGCATCCTTGTTCGAGTCGGAGTAACCGAGCATGACCTCTTGGACGTCTCCGCGTGA
The DNA here is from genome assembly GCA_003170375.1 of Acidimicrobiaceae bacterium. GTDB lineage: Bacteria > Actinomycetota > Acidimicrobiia > Acidimicrobiales > Bog-793 > Fen-455. Next base: position 8,438 of record PMZN01000126.1, read on the forward strand.
CGCGACAACGGCCCGATAGCTCGGATCCGAGAGGAGCTCGTCAAGCAGGGCGCCTGAGCCGCGCAGCTCGCCCACCCGCTCGAAGAGCGGGACGATGCCTATGCGCGCCCAGCGTTCACGCCAGTCGATGAGCCCGGCCTCACGTGCGAGGACGGCGGCGGCAAGGATGTCGTCGACTCCCTCGGTCATCGATATGACATAGCTCTCGATCACTCCGTCGCCGAAGCGGTCGAGCGCGGCCGTGACCGATTCGAAGGTCGCGTAGATCGTCGCGGCGCGGGGTGAGAGGGCGAAGCGGGACACCCCGAGGGGCCGTGCACTACTCAACTCGGTCCGCAACACCGCGCCGCGTTCGGAGCGGTCTAGCTCCCCATATGGCCTTTCGAGCTCTCCGAGTTGGTCGAAGATCTCACCGAGGACCTTGTGGTGAGCCTCGGCGTTCTCGCGAACGTCGAGCGTCGCGACGTGGAACCCGAAGGTCCTGACGAGACGACCGATGCGACGCAGAAGCCCGTCGGCGATGACCTCGCCGCGATTTGCTGCGAGCGAGTCACGCAACAGGCGGAGCTCGTCGATGAACGCCTCCACGTCCCGATAGTCCTCACCGGGCACGTGCGCAGTGCCTGCCGCGAGTCGTGCTCGGGTGTTCAGGAGCCGCTGGCGGATATAGGAGCACTTGAGGCGGTACGGCTCCTCCGCGTCGAGGCCCATGTAACGGTCGTGGATATCAGGGAGCGCGAAGCGGTCCGCTTCCAGGCTTGCCAACAGCGCGCCCGAAACGTCGACTATCGCTGTCGAATTCGAGAGCGCCCGCGTCAATTGTTCGACGAGCTCTACGAGTTTGCGGAATCCAAGCTCGTGTTGAATGAGCAACACGTCCGTCGTGACGGCCGGGGTCACTGATGGGTTGCCGTCGCGATCGCCGCCGACCCAAGAGCCAAAGCGGAGGGTGGAAGTTGAGAACCCCAGGACGATGCCGTGCCGCGCGAGCTCGTCGTCAAGATCCTCCAAGAGCGTTGGCACGGCGCTGTCGTAGAGCTGGGACAGGTAGTAGAGAACGTTCTGAGCCTCGTCTTCGGGTCGCAGACGACCTATTCGCAGCTCGCTCGTCTGCCATAACAGCAGGATCGTTTCGCGAAGCCGGCCGACAAGTCGTCTTTCCTCGGCGGGTGTCGGATCACCTCCAAGTGCTTGCACCAAGTGCGCCACATCGAGGAGTTTCGACAGAACCGAACGGCGCGCTGACTCGGTCGGGTGCGCTGTGAACACGGGACGGAACTCGAGGCGCTCAAGGGTCGCTCCCACGCGTTCCCGGTCGATCCGGTGCTCCGCGATTCGCTCAAGGGTGTCCCGCAGGAAGGTTCGCTCCGCTCGCCGAGCCTGGCCGAGCTCCGCCGCGCGGTGGACCTGCTCGGTGACGTTCGCTAGTTGGAAATAAGCTGCGAACGCACGCGCGAGGAGAAGGGCCGTGCCAGTTGGGATGTTCGGAAGCTGCTCGGCGAGCCCGCCGCTTCGCGCCTGTTCTCCTTCTGACCACTCGAGCTTGGCCACACCTCGGATTTGTCCGACCAGGTCTAGGAACTCCTGACCTTCGACACGGGCGAGCTCCTCGCCGAGCAGGGAAGCAACGAGACGGATGTCTCGACGCAGAGCCGCATGGCGCTCCTCGGTCGGGACGGCGTCGTAGGAGGTGATGGGGTCGCGCACGTAGTTCCGAGCGTCGGGCGAGTCACCCGTCTCTTGCGGCACGGACGGATCGTACCGACTGCGACGGGCGGCTTGGTCCCGATGTCGCCTCGAGGTCTGGTTGATCCCGGTCGCCTTGGCCATCTACCGGTTCGTCCGGTGGGTGGCGCCAGCTTGATTGACAGCCGACGAGAACTTCGCCCATCGGGTAGCGGCGTATCGGCGCGCTCAATCGGTGACGGGCACTTGGACCGCAGCGACGGCCACGACCTTGGCTGACGTGATTCGAAGAAGGTCGGCAGGTTCGATGGAGAAGACAGCCCTCGGCGTGCCGGCCGCCGCCCACACGAGAGCGTGTTCGAGCAGGTGCTCATCGAGATAGGTGACGAGAGGTTGGGTGTGGCCCACTGGCGGGACGCCGCCGATGGCGTAGCCGGTGCGGGCCCGCACGAACTTGCCGGTGGCCTGCTCTACCTGCTCGCCGATGACCTGTGCCAAACGGGACTCGTCAACTCGGTCCGCACCCGACGCCAGGACCAGCACTGCCTCGTCACCGACTACCGAGCGGAAGATCAGCGACTTCACGATCTGGGCGACATCACAACCCAGGGCGGCTGCGGCCTCTGCTGCGGTCCTGGTGCTCTCGGGCATCTCCAGCACGGCGCTGGTGATGCCGAGGCGGCGGAGCTCCTCGGCGACCCGGGCCGAGCCGCGGCTCAGTTCTTCCATGCCGACCTTCTTAGCCGCCCACCGTCCTGTTGTCACCGTTGGACTAGAAAGGGGGACGGTAAGTCCTACAAGCCAAGGAGGCAGCGTGGACGTACGTCAATGGGTCTGCGTCGATGGCAACGAGGCCGCTGCCCGCGTCGCCTACGCCCTTTCGGAGGTGATCGCGATCTACCCGATCACGCCGGCGTCCCCGATGGGCGAGTACGCCGACGACTGGGCAACGGCGGGCAAAGAGAACCTCTGGGGCCAAGTGCCCGACGTCATCGAGATGCAGTCTGAAGCCGGCGCGGCGGGCACCCTTCACGGTGCTTTGCAAAAGGGGGCTCTGGCCACCACATTCACCGCGTCGCAGGGTCTCTTGTTGATGGTGCCCAACATGTTCAAGATCGCCGGAGAGCTGACTCCGGCGGTGATTCACGTCGCCGCCCGCACCGTGGCGACTCATGCCCTGTCGATCTTCGGCGACCACTCTGACGTGATGCACGCCCGGACCACCGGTTTTGCCATGCTGGCGGCCAGCTCGGTCCAAGAAGCCCACGACTTCGCTCTGGTCGCCCACGCTGCCACGTTGAAGTCACGTGTACCTTTCCTCCACTTCTTCGACGGATTCCGGACTTCCCATGAGCTGGCAAAGATCGCCCTGCTCTCGGGCGAGGACATGGCCGCGCTCATCGACGACGACGAAATCATCGAGTTCCGCCGCCGGGGGATGAACCCCGACACACCCGACGTGCGGGGCACTGCGCAGAACCCGGACGTGTTCTTCCAGGCTCGTGAAGCATCTAATCCCTACTACCTCGCCGTCCCTGGGATCGTGCAGGCAACGATGGACTCTCTCGCTCAGAGAACAGGGCGCTCGTACAGCCTCGCCGAGTATCACGGTGCTCCCGATGCCGAGCGGGTCCTCGTGCTCATGGGCTCCGGCGTCGGCGCCGCACGCGAGGCGGTCGACGCCCTCGTCAACGCCGGCGAGCGGGTGGGTCTGGTAACCCTTCGCCTCTACCGACCCTTCCCGGCTGAACAGTTCATCTCCGCCCTGCCACCGGGCGTCCGGTCAATCGCCGTGCTCGACCGGACCAAAGAGCCAGGTGCCGTCGGTGAGCCTCTTTACCTCGACGTCCGCACGGCCGTGGACGAAGCGATGGAAGACGCCGAGGCGCCCTTCAGCCAACGGCCGCGCATCATCGGGGGCCGCTACGGGCTTTCCTCCAAGGAGTTCACGCCTCCGATGGCCAAGGCAGTCCTCGACGAGCTGAAGGCCGACCGGCCCAAGCGCCAATTCACCGTTGGGATCTTCGACGACGTGACCTCGCTCAGCCTTCCCTGGGACCGGGATTTCCGTCCACCGCGGCCGGCCGGCGAAGTCCAGGCCGTCTTCTTCGGGCTGGGGTCGGACGGCACCGTCGGCGCCAACAAGAACAGCGCGAAGATCATCGTCGACGCGACCGACAACTTCGTGCAGGGTTACTTCGTGTACGACTCCAAGAAGTCGGGCGCCATGACCGCTTCGCACCTGCGATTCGGACCCGAGCCCATCAACTCGACCTACCTCGTGAGCGACGCCGACTTCGTCGCCTGCCATCAGTTCGGGCTGCTCAACCGCGTCGACATCCTCGATGTGGCAAGAGACGGCGCGATCTTCCTTCTCAACAGCCCTTACGGGTCCCCTGAGGTGTGGGACCGGCTACCGGGCAAGGTGCAACGCCAGCTGCAGGACAAGCACATTCAGTTCTGGGTGGTCGACGCCAACAAGGTCGCTGCGGAGGCCCAGCTCGGCAACCGGATCAACACAGTGATGCAGCCGTGCTTCTTCGCCCTTTCGGGAATACTGCCAGCCGACGAGGCGGTGGCCGAGATCAAGGCCTCGGTCACCAAGGCCTACGGCAAGCGGGGTCACACCATCGTGGACCGCAACTTCGCCGCCATCGACGCGGCGCTTGCCAACCTCGTCCAGGTGGAGATTCCCGAAGAGACTGCCCCTGGCGGATCGATCGGCGTCGCGGTCCCCGAATCGGCCCCGGACTTCGTCAAGCACGTGACCTCGATGCTCATGGACGGCAGGGGTGACCTGTTGCCGGTGTCCGCTCTTCCGGCCGATGGACGCTTTCCGTCCGGGACGACTCGCTACGAGAAGCGAGCCATCGCGCTCGAGATGCCGATATGGGATCCGGACATATGCATCGACTGCGGCAAGTGCACGATCGTCTGCCCGCATGCTGTCATCCGCATGAAGGTGTTCACCCCCGAAGTGCTCGCCGGGGCTCCTGACGGGTTCTTGTCCAAGCCCTTCCGTTCCAAGGATCTCCCCGGTCACCACATGGCCATCGCTGTCGCCGCTGACGACTGCACCGGCTGCGGGGTCTGCGTCGACGTGTGCCCCGCGAAGTCCAAGACCGAGGCCAAGCACAAGTCCATCAACATGGAGCCTGCGCTCGTCCACCGCGACCGGCTGCGGGAGCACTGGGACTTCTTCCTGTCCATCCCGGAGCTGGACCGCTCCCTGCTGCCCCACGATTCGGTGAAGGGCTCCCAGGCTCTTCAGCCGCTGTTCGAGTTCTCCGGAGCTTGCGACGGCTGTGGGGAGACGCCGTACCTGAAGCTGGCCAGCCAGCTGTTCGGGGACCGCATGCTGGTGGCCAATGCGACCGGCTGCTCGTCTATCTACGGAGGCAACCTACCGACGACTCCTTGGGCCGTAAATGCCGAAGGGCGCGGCCCGGCATGGGGCAACTCGCTGTTCGAGGACAACGCCGAGTTCGGTCTGGGCATCCGGCTCGGTCTCGAGGCGCAGCAGGTAAGGGCTCGCGCGCTTCTCGTCACGCTCGCCGGGGAGGTTGGCCAGGATCTGGCCACCTCGATCCTGGATGCCGATCAAGATGAGGAGGAGGCCGTGTTCGCCCAACGGCGACGTGTCGCGAAGCTCGACGGGGAACTGGGCCGGCTGGCTGGTTCCGACGACGCTGTTGGCTTGCGCGCACGCCATCTCCTCGCCTTGACCAGCGCGCTGGTCCGCAAGAGCGTATGGATCTTCGGCGGTGACGGCTGGGCCTACGACATCGGCTTCGGTGGGCTCGACCATGTCCTTTCCTCCGGCCGCAACGTCAACATCCTCGTGCTCGACACCGAGGTCTACTCGAATACCGGTGGCCAGGCGTCCAAGGCCACCCAACGCGGCGCAATGGCCAAGTTCGCCGCGGCCGGCAAAGAGTCGGCCAAGAAGGACCTCGGTGCGGTGGCTCGCTCGTACGGCAACGTGTACGTCGCTCAGATCTCCATGGGGGCAAACGACACCCAAGCAACCAAGGCTCTGCTCGAGGCCGACGCGTATCCCGGACCCTCGCTGGTCATCGCCTACTCGACCTGCATTGCCCACGGCATTGACATGTCCAAGTCGATGACGCACCAGAAGGATGCTGTCCGCTCCGGCTACTGGCCCCTGTACCGGTTCCATCCGTCGCAAGCCGAGGAGGGACAACCCTTCCAGCTCGACTCCAAGGCGCCATCGATCCCGCTCGCCGAGTTCGTCGCCACCGAGGCCCGTTATGCCACCTTGGCCCGGACCTACCCTCACCAGGCGGCTCGCCTGGCCGCGCTGGCACAAGCCGACGTGACCGAGCGGTGGCGGTACTACGAGCAGTTGGCTTCCGTGCAACGGACCGTTCCCAAGGTCGCGTCCGACGTGGGACCCGAAGTGGACTCCGATGCTGAAGATCGCGACGACGAGGAGGTCGAGTGATGGCAGGGCCAGGCTCAGTGGACCTGAGGACCACCTATCTGGGTCTCCAGTTGTCGTCGCCGATCGTCGCATCGGCAGGACCGCTAACTCGCGACGCCGACGGGGCCAAGGCGCTCGCCGACGCTGGGGTGGGCGCCCTCGTCCTGCCGTCACTGTTCGAGGAGGAGATAGTCGCCGAGGAGGTCGGGCTGTCATTTGCCCTCGAAGCCGGGAGCGAGCACTTCGCCGAGGCGCTCGACTACTTTCCAACCGTCACGAACTTCACCAGCACGGCCGACCGATACCTGGAGCTGCTCGAAGAGACCAAGAAGGCGGTTGAGGTCCCCGTCGTCGCCAGTCTGAACGCTTCGTCCACTGGTGGTTGGATGCGTTACGCCAAGCTTCTCGCGGAGGCCGGCGCGGATGC
>PMZN01000126.1:15040-17450 GCA_003170375.1 Acidimicrobiaceae bacterium
GCCGGTGTGTCACTGCCGGTTGCCGTGAAGCTGTCCCCGTACTACTCGGCGATGGCCAGCTTCGCCGCCAGGGTTGTGGCGGCCGGCGCTTCCGGACTGGTCCTGTTCAATCGCTTCTACCAGCCCGACCTGGACCTGGAAACGATGGACGTGATATCGAAGGTGGAGTTGTCCCGTACCTGGGAGCTGCGTCTGCCGCTGCGTTGGATCGCCATACTGCGCCCCCAGCTGGGACCGGGCCCGTCGCTGGCCGCCACGTCCGGGGTCCATACGGGGCCCGATGTCGTGAAGGTTCTGGCTGTGGGCGCCGACGTGGCCATGATGACCTCGGCCATCCTTCAGTCGGGGCCAGGCCACGTCAGCGTCGTCGAGTCCGAGTTGCGCTCGTGGCTGGCCGAACACGACTACACCTCGGTGGCCGAGCTTCGCGGCTCGGTGTCTCAAGCGACCTCGATCGACGCGAGCGCCTTCGAACGGGCCAACTACCTGAAGACCCTGCACTCCTGGACGACAGGCGACCACCTCGTCCCCGGACTGGACTGAGAGCCAAGTTCACCCGGGCGACCCGCCATGAGCTCTACGACGACGCAAAGGTCAGGGGGCCCCAGCGACCTGGTGGTCCGGCCCCTGCTCGAGCGTGACCTCGACCGGGCCGACCGGATCTATCGCACTGCGTTCGGCACCTTCTTGGGAGCGCCTGAGCCGGAGAAGTTCTTCGGCGACGTCGACCTCGTGCGAACACGCTGGCTGGCCGATCCGGCAGCGGCCTTCGGAGCCGAGCTGGACGGCGCACTGGTCGGCTCGAATTTCCTCACGAACTGGGGCAGTGTCGGGTTCTTCGGGCCTTTGACCGTGCAGCCCGAACACTGGGACCGCGGCATAGCGCGGCGGCTTATGGCGCCGACGATGGATATGTTCGCCTCTTGGAAGACCCGGCACGTAGGGCTGTTGACCTTTGCCGAGAGCCCGAAGCACGTCGGCCTGTACCAGAGCTTCGGGTTCTGGCCCAGGTACCTGATCGCAGCGATGTCAGCACCGGTGGTTGCGCCCGAACGCGCAGTCTCGCACACCAAGTTCTCAGAGGTCGCCTCGCACGACCGCACTGGCGCGACCAACGAGATTCGTGAGCTCACGTCCGCGGTCTTCGAAGGCCTCGACGTCACCCGAGAGGTCGACGCGGTTCTCGACCAGAAGCTCGGCGAGACAGTGCTGATCCACGATGCCTCAGGCCTGCAAGCAATGGCGGTATGTCACATCGGCCCCGGAACCGAAGCCGGGAGCGGCACGTGCTACGTGAAGTTCGGGGCGGCAAGGCCCGGCCGCAAGGCGGCACGTTCGTTCGGCCGGCTCATCGACGCGTGTCAGGACCTCGCCGTGACCGCGGGCGCCTCGGTCATCTCCGCCGGAGTGAACTTCGGGCGTGAGCAGGCCTACGCTGCGCTTCGGCAAAGAGGGTTTCGGCACCAATACCAGGGCGTCGCGATGCATAGGCCGAACCAGCCCGCCTACGACAAGCCCAACTGCTATGTCATCGACGACTGGCGATGACCTCGCCTCCCTCAGCCCAACCGCCGGCGCCTTCCACGTCATCAACGGGGCCACCTGACGACTGGACATTCCGCGTCGACGCTCTCACCAAACAGTTCGGCGCACTCGCCGCCAACGACGACATCACGCTTCGCGTCGAGCCGGGCGAGGTCTACGGTCTGCTCGGCCCAAACGGAGCAGGCAAGTCCACGCTCGTCAAGCAGACAATCGGTCTCCTGAAACCGACCTCCGGTCGTATCACGCTCGGTCGTTTCGACCTCGTCGCCGACCCCGATGCGGCACGGCAACTGTGCTCTTACCTGCCGCAGGTGCAGATGCCGATCGATTCGTTCCACGTCTCCGAGGCGATCGAGCTGGCCGGCCGCATCCGCGGTGGGAGCGCGAGGGACATCGAGGCGCGTACAGCCTCGCTGATCGACGCGCTCGACCTCGGCGAATGGAGGGGTTCGCTCGGCCGTGGCTTGTCCGGCGGCGTCAGGCGCCTCGTCGGCTTCTGCATGGCCATCGTCCGTCCCGGTCGCGTGGTGATCCTCGACGAGCCCACGAACGATGTCGATCCGCTTCGCCGGCGCCTGCTTTGGGAGGAGATCCGTGCCCTCGGCGCGCACGGGTGTGCCGTGCTGCTCGTGACCGACAACGTGCTCGAGGCCGAGAAGTCGGTCGACCGCCTGGCGGTGATCCACAAAGGCCGGCTCGTGGCAGAAGGGACGCCGTCGTCCATGAAGGCGGCCGACCGTTCGCAGCTCCGCCTTCAGCTGATGCTCACGCCGGGAGCAATCACACCGGACCTGCCGCCATGGGCCGGTCCACCTGTCCGCGTCGGGAACAACCTCGTCACCAACATCGCCGAGGCCGACGCCTC
>PMZN01000049.1:0-4569 GCA_003170375.1 Acidimicrobiaceae bacterium
CTCGACTTCCTCGACGCTGCGACGACTGTGAAAGGCGATGATCTCGGCCATCCGCCGGGTCGTCGCGAGCACTTCACGTAGTTGTATCTCCATGTCCCGGGGCGCTCCCCGGGCGCCGGCAGTCCCCTGGTGAATCATGATCTTGGCGTTCGGGAGCGCCAGGCGCTTGCCGGCTGCCCCGCCCGCGAGGATCATGGCCGCGGCAGACATGCCCATCCCCACGCAGATAGTGGAGACCTCCGGACGAACGTGTTGCATGACGTCGTAGATCGCCATGCCGGCGTAGCCGAGGCCGCCGGGGGAATTGATGTAGAGCGAGATGTCCTTCTCGGGATCGTCCGCCTCGAGGTAGAGGATCTGGGCAACGATCAGGTTCGCGATCTGGTCGTCGACCTCCTGGCCCAGGAACACGATCCTCTCCCGCAACAACAGCGAGTACAGGTCATAAGCGCGGTCGCCACGACTGGTCTGGTCAAGCACCGTCGGGATCATCGACTCTCTCAAGGATCCTTCTCCCCACACGTCACTACCCCCCTGGCTCCGCGTTGCTATATCATTTTCAAGATATCACCTGCGCTATGAGGAGTCGGCACCGAACGTGAACGAGCGGCGACATGAGCCGGTGTTCCCCGGTTTTGGGGACATGGCCCGTCGAAGACGAGAGCTGGTCGAGGCCCTGACGGCGCGGCGACGTGCCATCGGCCTTAGCCAGACCGAGGTCGCCGCACTCATGCACACCTCCCAGTCCGCCGTGGCCCGCGTCGAGGCGGGGCACACCGACGTGAGGATCTCGACACTCGAGCGCTACGCTGCCGCGCTCGATCAGCGACTCGAGTGGCACCTCGCCCTCGAGCCCGAGCAGGACGCCGAATGACCATGGAACCAAGCGATTCCTGGTTGGAAGAGCGCCTGTTCGACCGTCGGATCGTGCTTTGTCGCGGCATGCTTGACGACGCGCTCGCCGGCCGGGTCTCGGCCCAGCTCATGGCGCTCGACGCCCTCGGCGACAGTACCGTCGAGCTCCAACTGGACAGCCACGGTGCTTCGCTCGAAGCGGCATGGGTCCTCCTCGACGTGATCGACCTCCTCGGCGTGCCGGTCAACATCGTGTGCGCCGGCCGCGTCGAAGGCGCGGCGGTCGGCGTGCTGTCTGCCGGCACGAGGCGGACGGCGCTACCGCATACGAGGTTTCGCTTGACCGATCCCGAGCTCGCGATCTCCGGGCGGGCGAGCGAGCTCCGTGGTCTGCTCGACCACCACACAGCGCGTCTCGACCGGCTGCACGAACGGGTCGCCTTGTCCGCTGGGCGCCCCGTCAACGAAGTTGCCGCCGACTTCCGCACCGGCCAGTCGCTCGATGCGACAGAGGCGCTCCGTTACCGGCTCGTCGACGAGATCGCCGGGGACAAGCAGCCTGTCCGCTCGATCGGCAACGCACGCCGGCACTCTGTCCACGGCAAGATGGCCGAGACCAGTGAACCGCTCGGCTTCAGACCGAGACCGAGGAACCCTTGAGAACCCTGCCGTCTGTGCCCTAGGCGGGCGAACGCGTGGCCTTGATCGCCTTGAGGGCGACTGACTTCTGGTCCTTCTTCAAGTCGGCCTCCGCTTCGGCAATCAGGCTGCCGACGTTCTTCATGTCCGCGGAATACGCCGTCAGGTCCTCGTTTCTCAATGCCGCAAGCCCTTGGTTGTAGTAGCTCTGCGCACTCGCGATGAGGGCCCGGACCTGGGCCGGGATCTGGCCGGTGGCACCTCCGATGTTGCTCGTCGCTGCGCCGAAGACATCAGCCAGCGCAGCACCGAGGGTGTTTTCCATGGCGACGTCGTTGCCGTAGACGACGATGTAACGGGTCAACTGCGGGTACGGGTTCTGTGACGAGCTCACATACAGCGGCCGCACGTACAGAACGGAATCGTCGATCGGGATGATGAGCGTGGTGCCTAGCGAGACCGTAGAACCGGCTCGGCCGACGAGCGTCACGTACTGGGAGACCTTCGTGTTCGACTGGATCTTCGAGTTGACGACGGCAGGGCCGGCCGTCGCGTTCCTCGTCGGCGTCACATACGCGGTGAGCTGACCGTAGTCCTGGTAGTCACAGGAGGCCGTCATGAGCGCAGCCAGCGTCTGGATCCGGTCGTTCTGAGACAGCGGATCGAGCGGCTCGATAACGGTGAACCCCGGCGCGGTGGCGCCAGGGAGTTGCAGGAGCTCGTACTCGGGCACAAAACGCACCGTGTTGCCGGCCGCATCGACGGGCAACGACTGCTCCGGCGACCCGGTACCGGACGTCGGCGCCAGCTCCCAGGCGTTGTTGGCGATATAGAAGGCCGCGGGGTTGGTCAAGTGGTAGCGACCGTACATGGTGGCCTGCACCATGAGCAGGGCCTGCGGGTAGCGCAGGTGTGCCGCAAGCACCGGGTCCATGTCGTTCAAGGGCTTGAACATGTTCGGGAAGATGGACTCCCAGGTGTTCAGGATCGGGTCGCTGTCGGTCACGGCGTAGAAGGTCATGTCGCCTGTGTACGCGTTGACGACTACCTTCACCGAGTTGCGGACGTAGTTGAAACTGCCCTTGAGGCCGGTCCCGCCGGGAAGCTCTGAGGTACTGGCCTGCTGGGCGTATGGGTAGTAGCCCGTCGTGGTGTAGGCGTCGACGATCCAAACGAGTTGGCCGTGGTCGATCACCGGGTACGGGTTGTCGTCGACGACGAGGAAGGGCGCCACCTTGGCGACACGGACACGGACGTCTTGGTTGAACATCAGTCGGGACTTCTTCGTGACCAGGTTCGATATGAGCAGGTTGAGGTCGTGGAACTTGAGAGCGAAGGCTGCCTTCACCCAGAACGAGCCGATGGGCACGCCGCCTTTACCCGCGTAGTGGCTGGAGACTGTGTTGCCGTTCGTGTCCGAGTAGTCGACCTCGCTCTGGGCGGTGTCCGCGACCACGTAACCCGATTGGCCTAGGCCGAAGTAGACCGCCGGCTGGGTGATCTTCGGAGCGCCATGGCTCGCGGCGGGCGGCACGCCCGCAATGTCAAAGACCGGGTTCCCACCGCTCTGCTGGTTCGCCGGCGAAAGCACCGCACCGTAACCGTGGGTGTACTGCAAGTGGATGTTGACCCATGACGGGGTCGGCAGGTCTGCGGCATTGACCTGCCGCACGCCGATCACGAACGGCGTCAGCGCGCCGCCGATCCTGTAACGGTCGAGGGAGAGCCCGGCGATGGTGAAACCAGTCCCGTTCTGCTGAAGCTTCTGGTAGGTCTGAGACGTGATCGAGGGCTCCCAAAGCGGAAGGTTGTCCAATGTCGCTGAAGCCCCCGCGACCACGCCGCCCGTCAGGTTCGAGACGCCCGCGAACGCGCGCTCGTGGATGGTCGAAAGCCCCAGCGCCTTGCGTGTCGCCTGGACGTTCCGGCTGATGTATGGGAGTTCGAGCTTGCTCTGCGCGGGCGTGACTTTGAGGGCCTGCACAGCTGCCGGGACGATCACGCCGGCGGTCAGAGCGACGAGTATCCACAGCCCGGCTCCGATAGCTGGAAGCGCCAGGCTGCGTTGGTAGACGTTGAACACCATCAGCACGAACACCGCCAGAGCGACGACAGCGAGCAACTCGATCGCCGGCAGGCGGACGTGCACGTCGGTGTAGCCGGCGCCGTTCACATAGGCGTCCTTCGCCAGCACGAGGTTGAAACGGTCGACGTAGAAGTACCCCGCTGCCCGGACCAGCGCCATGGCACCGAGGATCACCGACATGTGCGCAGTGACACGCGGGTCGACCCGTGGGGAGGGGCCCTGGAACCTGAGCCCGCCGTTGAGGTAGTGGCCGATGCCCGTGATGATCAGGATCACCAGGAGCGCCACAAGGGTCCAGTCGACGAGGAAGGACAGGAACGGCAGCTTGAACACGTAGAAACTGACCGACTTGTGGAACTGCGGATCTGTCACTCCGAAGGGCTTGCCGCTGCGGAACAGGAGCCAGTGCTGCCACTGGTCGCTCGTCGACGTCCCGACAATGAGGGCGAGGATGATGGACACGACCGTACGCAATGCGAACGTGTGCCTGCCGACGATCTGCTGGTAGCGGCGGACGATCTCGAGCTCCGGCGAGACGAGCAAAGCCCTCGGGGCGATACGGTCGACCACCCAAAGGCTTACCCAGCAGGCGATGAAGAACGCGCCTATGAACACCGCGGCGATCTCGAGCTTGGTCTCGATCAGGACACGCCAGACCGCCGTGAAGCTGACCGAGCGGTACCAGAGGTAGTCCGTGTAGAAGTTGGCCAATCCCTGGATCACGATCAGCGCCACGATTACGAAGACGACGGCCCCAACGATCCAGGCTTGGTACCGTCGGCCCGGGTGCAACCGGGACGGTAGATCCGTCGGAACTCGCATCCGCTGGAGCCTACGACCGAACGGGTACGAGAAGACAGCGGCAGCCCGGGTGCACCGGTGGATGCGCGTGCCCGGTCGGGAACGCGGTTCCTGGTGGCTGAGGGCCGGCGAGCGAGTTGTCGTCGCAGTCGGGGCACGAGCCACCGCCGTCGTCGTCTTCGACGGCC
>PMZN01000049.1:4616-4759 GCA_003170375.1 Acidimicrobiaceae bacterium
TGGCGCAACATTCCGGAGAGGTCATCCGCGAGCTCGGCAGCAAGCAGGGCCCCGGCCTCGATGGCAACCGCCGCACTCGGGGCCGGTGCCGTCACACAAGGCCCTGCCACGGCGTCACCGGCCACGAGGAAGGCGGCGCCTGC
>PMZN01000094.1:0-4056 GCA_003170375.1 Acidimicrobiaceae bacterium
CCGAGTAGACGTCTTCGGTGCGGGTCCATTCTGCCCCTGAAAGGAGCGCCACGGCTATCGGCTGAACTGGCATCGAAGCGCGGGCTCTCGCGTACTCATGGTCGTACAAGAGCGCAGCAACGGTGTCGGCGCCGTCGGACTGGCCGGCAAGAACGAGGCGGGCAGGGTCCACCAAGCCGGTGAGATATGCCGCGTACGGCGGCGGCGACCCGTGCGCCGCCCCGACGACCTGCGATACCACGAAAGCGACGTCACCGGGCTGGTTGAACATGTCGGACTCGGTGTCGACTCCGTGCTGGGCTTCGATCGCCGCAAGGCTCGTATCGGGGAAGAACGGCGCGACGACCACGTAACCTGCCTCGACCCAGGACACGAGCAACGAGCGATAGGTGTTGGGGTCCACGTCGAAGCCGTGGGCGAACACGATCACCGGGTACGGACCGTAACGGTAGGCGGGAGGTGCCCAAGGCATCACCGCCGGCGCCTTCACGCCCAGAGTCGGGTACAGGATCTCGACTTGCATGAGCCGCCCGCGCTGGCTGGTGCCTTCGTAGAAGTTCTCCGTGGAGCCATGGGACTCCGTCCAGGTCGCGACCGACAAGCCGACGCCGAAGGCGGCGGGCGCCTTGTCCGAGGTCCGCCCTTTGCCCGTGAGGTCCGGGGACGCGCCGGCGGCACCCGATTGCGCATCGCCCCTGACATCGTGTCCCTTGGCGTGACCGACAGCTCCTGGCGGCGTCGCGCCGAGGTGAGTGTCCCCGGCTGCCGCCGAGCAGGCCGCGAAGGTCCCGGCGGCAACCAGAAGGACGAGAGCACCGAACGCTCTCGCCGAGCTTCGCCCGGGCACGACACGATCCCGCCGGGTTACCTGGGCCTCCACGGTGGCAAATCTACCGGCGCTCCGGGCGACCCAGGAGAGCACCCGGCGAAAAAGTCGAGATCAGAGCCCTTCGGACGTCATCGGGGCTGCCAGATCATCGCCACGACAGCGGCCAGGAAACACAGCGAGATCGCCGACGCACCCCGCTGCACGACACCGCAAGCATCCCGGAACTCGACAAGCCCGGGCAGCGGCCGCTCTCCGCAGTCGGGCGCGGCGGCGAGCCACGTCTGGATCTTCCTCTCGGCGGGCCAGCACCGGCCGGTCGCGATCGCCGCCGCCAAGACCCAACAACCGAGCCCGATCCACGGCCAGGGCTGCGAGGCGGCGGAACGGTCCCCTGCCCACAGCACCATCGCGCCGAGGACAGGGGTCAAGAGCAGGGATCGCTCCGCCCAGTTCGTGCTCGGATGGAAGTACCGCCGCAGCCCTGGATCTTGGCGCGGCTCGGCAGCCGCCCGGGCACGGGCCGCGTACGTGCCAGAGACGCCGACCGCACCGAATCCGACCACCGCACTCAGCGCGTGAAGTCCCACCAACAGGTCATAACTTGGCCCTGTCACGTCGAAAGCCGACTCGACACGCCTCTTGCGGCGATAGCTTCTAAAGAGATGACAATGATCCGTCGGCATTCTGTTTCGAGGGAGGTCCTGGTCCGAGCGTGAACCAGCTTCGCATTGACCCGCTTTCGGGACGGTGGGTGACGGTGGCCACCGACCGCGCCCAGCGACAGGCCCTCTTCGTACCGCGCCAGCCCACGCTCGACTCCCTCGAGGGAATCCCGTGCCCGTTCTGCCCAGGCATGGAAGCCTCGGCGCCCCCGGTCCTCGAGATCTACGGGACCTCCGGCTCCTGGCTCGTACGGGTCCTGCCGAACCGCTACCCGGCTTTTGAGGGTGATGCGCCCTTCGTGATCGAGAATCGAGGGCCGGTGTTCACCGAAGCTCCGGCAAGTGGAATCCACGAGGTGCTGGTCCTCTCGCCTGACCACGACGTGACGATGGCATCGCTCCCCGACGAGCAAGTGTCGCTCGTCATGCTCGCCATCCGCGACCGCGTCGAGGAGCACGAGAACACTCCCGGCCTGCGCTACAGCCAGGTGATCATCAACCACGGTCGCCAGGCCGGTGCCTCCATCGCCCACCCCCATGGCCAGCTGCTCGGGATCCCGTTCGTGCCGAGGGAGCTTGCGGACGAACAGGCCAGTTTCGAGCGGTTTGCAGGCGGGTGCGTCGTCTGCGCGGCGGCGGCCGCCGAGCAGACGTTCGAGTCCCGGATGATCCAGGCAACCGAGCACGCTGTCACCTTCTGCCCGTACTGGAGCGGGACTCCCTACGAAATCCTTGTCGTGCCTCGCGACCACGGCGCTCACCTCCACCGGGCATCCACCGAGGGCATCGTGGGCGTCGGGCGAGCCGTGCGCAGCGCCCTCCGTGCGGTCAACGAGAGCCTCGGGGACGTGGCCTACAACGTCGTCTTCCACTCCGCTCCCTACAGTGCGACCGCTGATTACCACTGGCACGTGCACATCCTGCCCTGCTTGACCACGCGTGCGGGTTTCGAGCTCGGCACCGGTGTCATGATCAACGTGGTCGGACCCGAGAAAGCCGCCGAGGACCTGCGCGACGCGCTCAGACGTGTGGACCAGGAAACCGCCGACGGGAGCATGACCGCAGCCTCCTGACGCGGCGCTCCAGGAATTGCCGGCCCGAGGGCACTAGCGGAACCTAGGTTGCCGTCGCACGCTCGGCGACCAGGAACTTGATCGCTTCCGCCGCTGCCGGGCGGTCCAATGCAACGAGCCTGCCGATGCCGCCGACGCCGAGGTAACCGCTGAGGAAGGCGCCCCGGTTGCGACGCTCCCAGGCCTTCGCGAGTCGCTCGGCCTGGACCCGCGTGGCGGCCGGTTGCGCCGCCACGGCTTCGGCCGCCACCTGTCTAAGTGAGTAGGAAAGGTCCGCCAGGTCCTCGAGCGGCGAGGCGAAGCGCGACTCTAGAGGCTGCGTGCTGTCGCCGGACTTGCCGATCAACGGGTCGTCGCCGAAACCCCCGACGATCCAACCGGCGTCGGTCCGGAAGACCCGACGAAGGTGGTAGTCGCCGTGAACCCTGATGGAGAGGCCACCCGAGGTGTCGCTGTCGGGAAGGGTGCGAACGCCAAAGGCCTCTGCGAGGGCCAGATGGAGGCTGCCNNACCTCGTCAAGTTTCGGCCGATCGCCGTCGCTGCGGCCGAGCAGGTCGCGCAGAGAGGTCAGCGCGAGCAGGCGGCCCTCCACGGCGCCCGGGATGTACTCGCGGACAAGTGCCAGGTCCCACCCGTTTCGCTCCCAGTAGGCGACCGGCCTCAAAGTGTGCTCGAATCCGACCTCTTCCAGCCTGAGCATGAGCTCGATCTCGGGCCGTGGCGCGGGCTCGAGAACCCGGTAGGACTTCATGAACAGGCGCTCGTCGTACACCAGCGACGCGTGGCTCACGAGCGAATGGACCAGGCGCACGCGTTTTGCTCTCTCGCGCCCTGCGCTCGCCACGGCAAGCAGCCCAGTCGAGAGCTCCTCGTCGGCGAGTGCGTCGTAGCACAGCACGTCGCCCTGGCCATCGCCGCACATGCCGAGCACCGCACCCTGATGGTCTCCGAGAACCGCCGGGGCGAGCGTCGCTTCCCGCCATCCGACCAGGACGTGGAACGGGCGGTCGCCGACAGTGACAACCACGCTCGCCAGTCCCGGACGCCCGTCGAGCACGATCTCGAGATCAGCGAGCTGGAAGGTGGCCCACACGCCGCGGTCGAACCGCGACATGTCGGCCAGGAACCAGGGCTGGCGCTGGAGATAGGGAACGACGAGCCCTTCGAAAGCTGACGGGGTGGGGGGCACTCTCAGCGCTCCTCTAGCTCGAACCAGTAGATGCCGTAGGGCGCCAGCGTGACCGAGTAGGGCTTCGCGGTGACGCGTGGGAACGGCACGCGCCCCAAAAGCTCGATGGGCGTGCAGCCCTCCCAGCGGCCGAGGCTGAGCTCGGCCGGCTGGGCGAAACGACTCAAGTTCGACACGCACAACACGGCAGCGGGCGTGCACGCTGTTTCGGGCCGGCCAGCTGAGCCGGCCGCGCTGTCCAATCCGGGCTGCACGGCGGCTGGGCCATCGGTGGCGCGGGACTGCCTGACATAGGCGAGCAC
>PMZN01000094.1:4087-9588 GCA_003170375.1 Acidimicrobiaceae bacterium
GGTAGGTACAGCTGCGCGAAGTCGGCTCGGGAAAAGCCGGCGTTTCGATCCGGCGCCCATTGCATCGGCGTGCGAACACCGTCACGGTCCCCAAGGTAGATGTTGTCGCCCATGAGCAGCTCGTCGCCGTAGTAGAGGACCGGGCTGCCCGGCAACGACAGGAGCAGCCCGTAGAGCAGCTCCGCGACGCGGCGGTCGTTGTCGACGAGCGGGGCGAGGCGCCGCCTGATCCCGAGGTTCCTTCGCATCCTTGGGTCGTGGGCGTACTCGCTGTACATGTAGTCGCGCTCTTCGTCGGTCACCATCTCGAGGGTGAGCTCGTCGTGGTTGCGCAGGAAGATCCCCCATTGGCAACCGTCGGGAATCGGAGGAGTCTGGGCGAGGATCTCGGTGATGGGGAAGCGCTGCTCACGGCGGACAGCCATGAACATGCGCGGCATGAGCGGGAAGTTGAAGCACATGTGGCACTCGTCGCCGTCGCCGAAGTACTCGGTGACAACGCTCGGCCACTGGTTGACCTCCGCGAGCATGAGCCGGCCAGGGTAGGAGGCGTCCATCTCCGCCCGGATCCGGCGAAGCAGCTTGTGGGTTGCGGGCAGGTTCTCGCACAAGGTCCCCTCGGCCTTGTACAGGTATGGGACCGCGTCGAACCGGAACCCGTCGAGGCCGAGATCGAGCCAGAACCGGACGACACCGAGCATCGCATCGACGACCTCGGGGTTGTCGTAGTTCAGGTCCGGCTGCTGATGGAAGAAACGGTGCCAGTAGTACTGCTCGCGCCTCTGGTCGAAGGTCCAGTTGGAGGGTTCGACGTCGCAGAAGATCACGCGGACATCGGCGAAGCCGTGGTCGTCGTCGGCCCACATGTACCAGTCGGCCTTTGGGTTGTCGCGCGACGAGCGGGACTCGATGAACCAGGGGTGCTGGTCGCTCGTGTGGTTCATCACGAGGTCGGAGATGATCCGGATCCCTCGGCGATGGGCGTCCTCGACCAGCGCGACGAGGTCGTCGATGTTTCCGATATCGGGTGCGACCGTCAGGAAGTCGCTGATGTCGTAGCCGCCGTCATGGAGCGGTGAGGGATAGAAGGGCAGGAGCCAAACGCAGTCGATGCCCAACCACTGGAGGTAGTCGAGCTTCTGGCGCAGTCCCTCGAAGTCGCCGACCCCATCCGCGTTGGAATCGAAAAAGCCCCGAGGGAGCAGCTCATAGAAGACAGCCTCCTCATACCACCGCGCGTCGTCCGTGCTTGGACGTGAGCTCGAAGCCATCGGCCTCGTTCAGCCGAACTCGATGGCCGAGAACTCGCGCAGCTTCAAAAGCTGGCGGTCCCCGGACATGCGGACAAATGCCGCGCCAAGGTTCCGATCGAAGAGCTGGCGCTCGTCGCTCACCGTGCCGACGATAGCTTGCGGCGCGCTGTGGACGGGCGAGTTCTCGCGCCTGCAGCGAGCTGTCGGTAGGTCGCGACCCGCTCCCGGCAGTACTGTCTCGCCGTGGATCGCTTCGTCTTGCACTCATCCGGCCCTCTGCACGGCACCGTGTGCGTGAACGGGGCCAAGAACTCGGTGCTGAAGCTCATGGCCGCCTGCCTTCTCGCCCCGGGTGTCCACCGTCTCGACAACGTGCCGGTCATCAGCGACGTCGCGATCATGTCGGACGTGCTTCGTGCAATGGGCGCCGAGGTCATCCACGAAGGCCGAGGCCCGCAGGGGCATCTCGAGATCACGATCCCTCAAGAGGTGACGCCCATCGCCCCTTACGAGCTCGTCGAGAAGATGCGGGCGTCGATCGTCGTGCTTGGCCCTTTGCTCGCCCGCTACGGCACCGCCAGGGTCTCGATGCCCGGCGGCGACGACTTCGGGTACCGTCCGATCGACTTCCACCTGAGCGCGTTCGAGGACCTCGGAGCCACTTTCGTGGCCGAGCACGGCTATGTGGAGGGGCACTGCGACCGGCTCGTCGGCGCGCGGATCGTGCTCCAGTTCCCGAGCCACACAGCGACCGACAATATCTTGATGGGTGCGGTGCTCGCCCAGGGCACGACCGTGATCGAGAATGCCGCACGGGAACCTGAGATCACCGACCTCGCGTCGATGCTGACCGAGATGGGGGCGCGCATCCACGGCGCCGGGACCTCCCGCATCGAAGTCGAGGGAGTAGACGAGCTGCGCCCCGCGGATCACCGGGCGATCCCCGACCGGGTGGAGGCGGCGACGCTTGTCGCTGCGGTGGGTCTTGCCGGCGGAGAAGTGCTCGTCAAAGGGGCACGACCCGGGCACATGGACATGCTCCTCGAGAAGCTCCGCCAGATGGGCATGGACTGCACGCCGACCGACGAAGGCCTCCTCGCCGCCGCCGAGGGCCGCCTGCGCTCGGTTGACGTCGCCACTTTGCCCTATCCGGGCGTCGCGACGGACTACAAGCCACTGCTTGTGACGCTGCTCTCGGTCGCGGACGGGGTCGCGATCGTGAGCGAGAACTTGTTTGCCGGCCGCTTCCGCTACATCGACGAGCTGAGGCGGATGGGGGCGAAGATCAAGACCGAAGGCCATCACGCGATCGTGCGCGGCGTGCCGAGGTTGTCAGGCGCCCGGGTTCGGGCATTGGACATACGCGCGGGGGCGGCGCTCGTGCTGGCCGGCCTTGCGGCCGACGGCATCACGGACGTGAGCGGAGCCGAGCACATCGACCGCGGCTATGAGAACCTCGACGAGCGCCTTCGGTCGCTCGGTGCGGACATCGAGCGCGTCTCATCCCCGTGAAGCGCGGCCAGCCGGGCACGAGCACAGCTGAGCTGTTCCGAGCCGCCGTAGCAGGCGACCGAGGCGCCCTCGCTCGTCTGCTCTCCATCGTCGAGCGAGGTGGGGACGAAGGCCGCGAGCTTGCCGGGCTGACCTTCAGGCGAGCAGGGGCCACCTACTCGATAGGTTTCACCGGCGCACCGGGCTCTGGGAAGTCAACACTGGCAAGCGCCGTGCTCGCCGACATCCGCAGGCGCCTCGACATTCCCGTTGCCGTGCTCGCCGTCGACCCCTCCTCGCCTGTGACGGGGGGAGCAATCCTCGGGGACCGGGTACGCATGCAGCAGCACGCGCTCGACGACGCCGTCTTCATACGATCGATGGCCACGCGCGGCCACCTCGGTGGCCTTGCAGCCGCCGTGCCCGAAGCGGTCCGCCTGCTCGATGCAACNNGTGGTGGTGAGTCCCGGCTGGGGAGACGCCGTACAGGCCAACAAGGCAGGGCTCCTGGAGATCGCCGATGTCCTGGTCATCAACAAGGCCGACCGGCCGGGCGTTCAGGAGACTGCACGTGACCTGAGGCTCATGCTCCAGCTATCGGGAACCCTCGATTGGACACCGCCTATCGTGAAGACCGTCGCTTCGACCGGCGAGGGCGTCGCCGAGCTCTGGGATGCCATCGCAGCGCATCGCGAGCACCTCGAGCGCAGCGGAGTACTCGAGGTGAGGCGCGTTGCGCGTGCGAGGGATGAAGCGCTCAGGATCGCAAAGGGGCGTTTCGAAATGGCGCTCGGCGCGGCGGTCGCCGGCTCTGCCAACGCCGGCCTCTTGACAGCGCTGAGAGACAGGCGGATGGACCCAGACCAGGCGGCCGGCCGGCTCGTGGAGGAAGTCGCGCGTGAGCTCGGCGGTGGGTCCCGGCCGCCGCCCTCTAGTTGAGGCCGTCGCTGCCGGCGGGGGACGGGTGCCTCGAGTCGTTCTCGATTCGCCCCTGAGAGGCCGATCCTCCAACCGTGACCACGATGTCGCGCTCCATCAGGACGAAGTCACCCTCCTCGCGCCACCTCGGGAGGGTCGCGGTGACCACATAGCCGTGCTCGGCATAGAACTGCTCCGCACGACCTCCGGAAAGCGTCTCGAGCCGGACCCGGCCGCACCCTCGCTCGAGCCCGAGACGTTCCAGGGCGCGCAGCAGGTGTGAACCGACTCCCAGGCTCCGCCATTCAGGGCTGACGATCAACCGGCCGATCCGTAAGACCGGGCCCCGGATCTCGCCGTCTGCAAACCCGACGGGACGGCCATCGGCTCTGGCGACGAGCGCATATGGCTTGACCGGGCGCGGCCCCTCGCCGTAGCGCTCTCTCGAGTGGCCGGCCCATTGCTCGTCGGCCCAGGCAGCGACCACGGGATCGGGCCGCTCGACCACGGAAAGCTCCAGATCGAGACTGCCCCTCCCGGCCACCACGGGCTTGCCCAGCGCGGCATCGGCCAGAGGCTGCCAACGATGGTTGGCGTCCTGCTCGAGAACGGTGACCTGCTCGAAGCAGTACGTCGCGCGATAGTCGGCCAGCGCGGCCATCGCGTGAGGCAGTCGACTGGGCTCGATCCGTTGGTCAAGGGTGAGGTGTGCCACGAAGTCGCGTTCGGAACGCGCCGGGGGTGGAGCGAGCGGACCGGCCCCAAGGTTGGTCCGGAGCACCGTCATGGCATCGAGGTCCCCGCTTACCGCCAGGTAGAGCACGGGAGTGCGCGGCCAGAACGTCGCCAGCGGCCCCAGGTTCACCGCGATCGGAGCACTCTTGCCGGCGGCGGCGCGGACATTCGAGAGAACTGCCTCGATGCTCTCTTCGCGGACATTCACCGGAGCGATGAGGGTGCAGTGCGGAGCGATGCGCTCCAGAGCCTTGGCTCCGAGGGCTCGGCGCAGGCCGTCGATCTCGTTGGCCAGCGCACCGGTCACCACGAGGGCGACCGTCAGCCGGCGTCTTGGGGGCACTGCGCGAGGTTACGGCCCAAGGTGGCCCGGTGGTGAGTCGGCAATCGCGCCTTCCTGGCTCCGCGGGCGATCGTCACCACTCAGCTCAGCGCGCTGAAGGCCGCCGCCAACGGCTCGAGCACCGCGGGCGTGAGGGGCGGCCGGAGATAGACGATCGCGAGCCCGGCACCGGCCTCGGCAAGCGCCGCTGCGGCCGCCGCCGTCGCGGCAGGGTCGCCCTCGAAGCGCAGGTGGCTCGACAGCAGTATCTCTTCCGGGTCCCGCCCGAGGTCCGCGCAGTGGTCATGGAGTACGTCCCGCTTGTGCGCGAATTCCTCGACCGTGCCGCCGACGAAGTTCCAGTGCTGGGCGAAGCGGGCCGCAGTGCGCAACGTGCGCTTCTCGCCGCTGCCGCCGATGCAGATCGGCGGATGCGGCCGCTGGATCGGCTTGGGGTTGCAACGGGCACTCGTCAGCTCGTAGTAGGTCCCCCTGAACGAGGTCGTGTCGTCCGAGAGAAGGCCGATGATGACTTCACACGCCTCTTCGAAGCGGTCGCTGCGCTCCTTCGGGGTACCGACCGAAATGCCGTACGCACCCGACTCCTCTTCGTTCCAGCCGGCCCCGATGCCGAGCTCGAGGCGGCCCCCCGACACGATGTCGAGCGTCGCCGCCATGTTGGCGAGCACGGCCGGGTGCCGGTAGTGGATCCCGGTCACGAGCGTCCCGAGACGAAGGCGTTTCGTCGCCTGGGCCAAGGCGGTGAGGGTGACCCATCCCTC
>PMZN01000188.1 GCA_003170375.1 Acidimicrobiaceae bacterium
GCGAGGTCGATCTGGCGTGGCACCAGGTGGTTGCGAGCGATCGCGACCTTCTCGTCCTCGGTGTAGCCGTCGAGGCGGACGAGCTCCATCCGGTCGAGAAGCGCCGCGGGAACCGTGTCCGCGACGTTCGCCGTGGCAAGGAAGAGCACGTCCGACAAGTCGAGCTCGATCTCCAGGTAATGGTCCCTGAAGGTGTGGTTCTGCGCCGGGTCGAGCACCTCGAGCAACGCCGAGGTGGGGTCACCCCGGTAGTCGCTGCCGAGCTTGTCGATCTCGTCGAGCAGCACGACCGGGTTCATCGACCCGGCTTCACGGATCGCCCGCACGATGCGTCCCGGAAGGGCGCCGACATAGGTGCGGCGGTGGCCGCGGATCTCGGCCTCGTCACGCACTCCGCCGAGCGACACACGGACGAACTTGCGTCCCAACGCCCGGGCGACGGATTCGCCGAGCGAGGTCTTGCCGACCCCCGGCGGCCCGACGAGCGCGAGCACGGCTCCGGAACCGCGACCGCCCACGATCTGGAGGCCACGAGCCTGGCGACGACTGCGGACGGCGAGGTACTCGACCATCCTGTCCTTCACATCGTCGAGACCCTCGTGGTCGGCGTCCAGCACCTCGCGCGCGCCCGAGACGTCGTTGTTGTCATCGGTGCGAACATTCCATGGCAGCTCGAGCACCGTGTCGAGCCACGTGCGGATCCAGCCTGCCTCAGGGCTCTGATCACTCGCGCGCTCGAGCCGCCCGACCTCGCGGAGCGCCGCTTCGAGGACCTTCTCGGGCAGCTCGGCGGCCTCTACCCGGGTGCGGTAGTCGTCGGCGCCATCCGGCTCGCCCTCGCCGAGCTCCTTGCGGATCGCGGCAAGCTGTTGGCGCAGCAGGAACTCGCGCTGGCTCTTCTCCATACCGTCGTGCACGTCGCTGCGGATGCGCTCGGCGACATCGAGCTCGGCGAGATGCTCGCGACCCCACTCGACCAGCTTCGCCAGGCGCTGCTCGACGTCCACGGTCTCGAGCAGCCAGAGCTTCTGTTCATTGGACAGATAGGGCGCGTAGCCCGCCATGTCGGCCAGCTCGCCGGGCTCGGAGATGCGCTGGACGGAGTCGATGACCTGCCAGGCGCCCCGCTGTTGAAGGATAGAAACGACGACGTTCTTGTACTCACGCGACAGCTCACTTGTGGCCTCGCCGCCGAGGACCTCGTCGAGGATCTCTGCCTCGACCCAGAGCGCCGATCCCGGTCCGGTGACCCCGGAGCCGACGCGCGCGCGCGAGACCGCCCGCAGCAACGCTGCGGGCTCGCCACCAGGAAGCTTCCCGAGCTGCTCGATCGTCGCGACGACACCGGCGAGGGCGTACTTGCCGTCGAAGCGCGGCACGACCAGAACCTGGTCTCCGCCTCCTACGTTGGCTGCGTCGATCGCCGCCTGCCGCTCCGCGTCGTCGAGTGTGACCGGCACGACCATGCCTGGCAGCACGACCACATCTGCGAGTGGCAGAACCGGGAGCTGTTGAGTCTTTGACACGGGTCGACCTTCCTCTCGCTATTGAGTCTTACACACTCAACCGTCTTGAGCCTCTTGATGTTCCCGACACAGTTGAGCAGCTCAGGGGCATCGAGCCGGTAGGATGAAAAGCGATGAGCGAAGCTGTGGAGAAGAACGAACGTTTCATCGTTGTCGGTGTCGATGGCTCCGAGCCGTCGCTCAAGGCCCTCAGGTGGGCGGCCCAGCAGGCCCGTCTCACGGGAGCGACGCTGCGGGTGCTCACGACCTGGGAAGTCGCCACCGGCACAGGCTGGGTCCCGACGTTCCCGGTCGACTACGACCCGCAAGCCGTGGCGAGGCAGGCTCTCGACGAGGCGGTCACCGAGACGCTCGGGGCCGATCCCGACGTTGCGGTGGAGCGAATCGTCAAGGAGGGCCACGCTGCCCCCGTCCTGTTGGCTGCGGCGAAGGATGCGGACCTGCTCGTCGTCGGGAGCCACGGCCACGGCGCGTTCGCGGGCATGCTGATCGGCTCGGTCTCCGAGCATCTCGTACGGCACGCGCCTTGCGCCATAGTGGTCGTCCACTGCGACAAACCCCCACGCCACTAGGTCTCTGGCCGCTTCGTAGCCTCGCTTCGGCCTGATCAGCCACCCGCTGCGCGAGACTTCCCGCCAATGGCGGAGCGCGAGCGGATACCGGAGGCTGACGCCGAGCCCAGCACAGCTTTCGCGGCGCTGCTCGATCGCGCGACCGTCACGACTCCTGACGGCCGGCGTTTGCTCGGGCCGGTGTCGCTCGCGATCCGCACAGGCGAGCACTGGGCGGTGCTGGGCGCGAACGGAGCAGGCAAGACCACGCTCCTGCGCGTATTGGGTGCCGAGCGTCATCCTTCCTCCGGGACGGCGATCGTGCTCGGCGCCCGCCTCGGCGCGAGCGACCTCCGCCAGCTCCGCTCGCGCATCGGGGTCGTGAGCCACGCAGTCGCCGACCGGCTCCCNNCCGTGGTGGGCATCGACCGGCGAGGCGGATCTCGTGCGGGGAAGGCAGATACTGAAGGCCCTCGGATGCGAAGGGCTCGCAGACCGCCCGTTCGGCTCCTGTTCCCAGGGCGAGCGCCAGCGGATCCTGCTGGCCCGTTCGCTGTTCGTCGAGCATCCTCTGCTGCTGCTGGACGAGCCGTGCGCGGGTGTCGACCTTCCCGGACGCGAGGCTCTCGTCCTTGCGCTCACCGCGCTGGCGCGCTCTTCGGACTCCCCGACGACGGTGCACGTGAGCCACCTCCTCGAAGAGCTGCCCGCCACNNGCCATTGCAAACTGACAAGTAATCATGTAATCTCTGCTCATGACATTTCACGAACATCAACACGACCCTCGCCAACGCGGGGGACGGCGTGGTCCCGGTCCTAGGTGGGCGCGGGGCCGGTGGGGCTCCGGATCCGAGGAGCGCCCGTCTGCCGAGCAGCGAGCGGAGATCAAGGCCTGGTTCACAGGCCGGCTTCCCGACGACTTTTACGTCGGGGTTCCAGAGGTGACCGTCGACAACGACGAGGTCCTCGTCATCGGCGCGCTCAGTGCCGTGGAACTGGATGAAGGCGCCACAGCCGAGGCGGCCGCGACCGCCGAGGAGGCGCGGGTCGAACGGTTCCGTGAGGACACCAGGGAACACCGGATCCGCATCGCCGAGGAAGCACAGGGCCGCTTCGGGCGCGTCGTCTCCTGGGGCGCCACGGTCGGCGGCACCACCCGCTTGTTCACAGCGGCCAACGTGCCGGTCATGACCCGGTTGCGGATGTCGCAGCGCCAGGTGCTCGACACACTGATCGACGCCGGGATCGCGCGCAGCCGCAGCGAGGCGCTCGCCTGGTGCGTCGAGCTCGTCGGGAGAAACGAAGCTGCGTGGATCGACGAGCTCCGCTCCGCGTTCTCTCGCGTCGAAGAGGTAAGGGCCCAAGGCCCGAGCTCGAACCGCTCAGAGGATTCGTAGGCACTCACCAATCGGGGCGTCCGGGCTGGAGTGCCCTCTGACGCGCGGCCCGGGCGACCGGGCACCCCTGGCGCTCGGCCCATCGATCGTGTAGGAAGCAAAGCCCATGGTCTGGATCGGCTTTGCTCTCGGAGTGCTCGTCGTGGTGTTCGCCACGATAAGCCTGGTCACCACGTTCGTGCTCCCGCGTGGGGGCTCGAGGTTCCAGGTCCTGCCACTCCTGGTCGGGCGGGTCGTGCGGCAGGGCTTCCTGCTCGTGGCTCGTCCCGTCCGCAGCTTTGCCCGCAAGGACGGCCT
>PMZN01000031.1:0-1751 GCA_003170375.1 Acidimicrobiaceae bacterium
TCGAGCAGGCGCTCGGGTCTCGAGAGAGGACTCATCCGCGCTCGTTCATCGCATAATCCCCCTTAGCTGGAGCACTTGGGTGATGTCGCCGAACTCTGCCACAACGATCACGCCGAAGGTGATGGCGGTGCGCGGTGACGCGACGCGAGGACGAGGCACGAGATGAAGGTCTTGTCAGGAAGCTCCGCCGGGATGACGAGCGCGAACGTCGTCGCCGCGATGGCGAGATCCACATCTACCGCCGAAGCTCACGCTTTGGTGAGGATGGCCCCGAGAAGCGACCTGTGCTCGAGCACGAAACGGACGTTCACTGCCAGGCGTTCGAGGCTCTGGTCGACAGCCCTTTGCTGGCCGCCGAACGGATGCGCAGAGCAGAACGCTGTGACCTTGCGCGAGAGCCCGGGCGTGCCGTCCGGGTCCAGCTGGCAGAGACGCGAGATCTCGAGCATCCGCGTGATCGAGTTTGCCGGATAACGCTCGAGGAGCGTGTCCCAGTGACCGGAGACGAACTCCCAGACCTCGGGACCGGCGAGGCGGTTGGTCAGGAGCCTCCGGAGGAGATAGGGAGCGTCCTGGCTCCTGATCTCGCTCAGGCACAGTTCGCAGGTCGCCGCGACGAGATCCAGATCGCGTACATAGCTGAGCGAGTCGAGGTAGCGCTGCTCCTCGATCGGGTCGGAGGGGGAGCGGAAACGCGCGAGGAGAGCGTCGTACTCGGAGCGTCCCGCAGTGGTTGCCACGACGTGGAGGATCGCCGATGCCGTGTCCGCGTCCAGCGACGCGCCCTGGCCGAGCGCAACGAATCGTTCGCGACTCTCGGCCCGCACTGACGGATCGGCGCCGATCGTGCCGAGGGTTGCGATGAGAACCGCACGGCGCCGTGCCGCCTCGCTGTCGTCGCCCTCATGGTGGTCCCAGCCGACGCGCTCGAGCTCTGGCCCGAGCAGCGACTGGATGAAGGCCTCGAGCACACCGCGGTCTGCCTCGGCTACGGCAAAGTCCAAGAGCCCGAGCGCGCCGGCGACCATCGTCCACACGCTCGGGTCTTTCTCGCCCTCGAGACGCCTCACCAGGGCGAGGAACTGCTCCACCGGCGTCGAGCCGGCCAGTGCACAGGACCAAGTGTCCGCCACGAGCTTGAACCGCTCCAGCGGCTCGAGCCGGTCGAAGCCGGCGAGGATGCCGTCGAGCAGCTCGTCCTCATAGCGAAGTCGGTAAACGCCGCTACCTCCGACGTTGACCACCAGCATCCCTTGCCCGGCAGGGACGCGAATGGGTTGCTCGCGCAGGAGCTCGTAGCGGCATGGCGAGACGGCGGACTGATCTGCGCGAGGCCGCCTCTGCATGGCCACCGGCACGAGCCACGTCGAGCCGATGGCACTCGGCCCCGAGCCCGCGGGCCTGTCCGTGGCCGGCAGGTAGGAGAAGGGCCGCTGAGTCAGCAGCACTTCGGAGCCGTCCGCGCTGGCGGTCACGAGCGGATGCCCACCCTGGAAGATCCACGAGTCCATGAGCGCGCGGATCGGGAGTCCCTCGGCCGCCTCTTCGATCGCGTCCCAAAGGTCAGTTGTCTCGGTGTTGCCGTAGCGATGAGCTGCAAGGTACCGGCGGACTCCTTCGCGGAAGCGTTCCGTGCCGAGGTACTGCTCGAGCATCCGAAGAAGGCTGCCGCCCTTCTCGTAGGTGAGGGCATCGAACATCGAGTCGACCTCGTCGGGCGTGCGCACAGGGAACTCGATTGGCCGCGTCGT
>PMZN01000031.1:1836-12559 GCA_003170375.1 Acidimicrobiaceae bacterium
TCGTGCTCGACGACTTCGGCGACGCGTTCGAGCTCGTTGCGGGCCGAGTTGGCGGGGTCGGTGAGCAGCGCGGCCTCACGGAATGTCACGCATCCGAGGTTCTCCATGGCACCGAAGGCGAAGTCGGGGATCGCGACGAGGTCGAGCTTGTCGCCTGGGTACGGCTGGTCGAAGTACTTGGCGTAGTAACGCAGCGCGTGCGCGCCGGCTTCGAGAGCAAAGGTGGTCAGATGCTCCTTGCCTGCGGTGTGGACCACGCGAAGGGGGGTTCCGTCCACATCCACGGCGTTGGTGACCTCGAGAGGGCCGACGACGAAGGCGACCAGATACGTCGACATCGGGATGGTTTCGGTGAATTCGAGGCGACGCTTGCCGCCGGGAAGTTCTGTCGCGCGGAATTCGGCACCGTTCGAGATCGCGAGGAGGTCCGCTTCGACCTCGAGCGCGACGGAGAAAACAGCCTTGCGATCCGGTTCGTCCCAGCAGGGGAACGCCCTTCTTGCGTCGGTCGATTCGAACTGGGTCGTCGCGATGACGTGTTCGTCGCCAGTCTCGTCACGGAAGGTGCTGCGATAAAAGCCGCAGAGCTTGTCGTTGAGAACGCCGGCGAAATCGCACTCGAGGACATAGGGACCCGGCAGGATCTGGCGCGGTGCCGTGAAGGTGACCCGCTCGAGATCCTCGTCGAAGGAGATGTCGAGATCGACTCGGTGAGGCGAGTCATCGGGCCAGCTCAGCGTGGCGTTGGAGATCTGAAGCTCCTTAGCGTTGCAGACGATCGAGCTCGTCGCCGACGTCACGTCGAGGTTGACCCGCTCACGGCCGAGAAATGTCGCAGCGCCCAGGTCAGGCGCGATTGTGAGCTCGTAGCGCGTCGGTACGACGTCGCGGGGGAGCCTGAAGTCCTTCTCGTCGGTGTTCAAAGTCACGGACATCGAAGATTAGTGCACGTGACCTGGCGGCCACCCTCGACCGACGAAATGCTGGCCTGATTAACCGCGAACTGCGGTTCACCGGCTACCGTCGGACTCGTGTCGGAGCCTGGATCGTCGCGCGCTGGTTTGGGCGGCTGGGATGAGGAGCTCGGCAGACGAGAGATCGACGTCGTGTGCATCGGGCATGCAATCGTCGACCGAGTCGCCCACGTGGACGCACCGACGATCGAAGCAGCTGGCGTCGAGCCGGGCGCGATGACCCTCGTCGACGGCGAACAGATCGCGAGGATTGCCGAGCTTGTGGGTGACTGGGTCCAAGTGGCCGGGGGATCGGCGGCCAACACTGCGGTGGGCCTCGCTTCTTTGGGCGCTCATCCGGCATTCGTGGGGTCCGTGGGCCATGACCTGCTTGGTGCCGAGTACGAGCTCGACCTCGGGTCAGTCGGTGTTCGGTGCGTATTGAGCCACAGCGCCGTCGACCTCCGCACCGGCCAGTGCCTGGTGCTGGTCAGCTTTGACTCGGGACGCACGATGGCGACGAACCTGGGCGCGGGTGTCTTCATCGACGTCGAGGCCGTCGAGCAGGCCTTCGTCGGGAACCCAGCGGCGGTGTACGTCGAGGGTTACCTGCTCGACTCGCCCGGGACCTCTGCGGCCCTCGAACGGGCTGTCGAGCTTGCCACCTCTGGCGGCGGATTCGTGGCCTTGAGCCTGTCGGATCCGTTTCTCGTCGAACGGCACGCTGAGTTCCTGAACGAGATCGTCGAAGACGAAGTGGACCTGCTGTTTGCCAACGAAGAGGAAGCTCGGCGCTTCACAGGGGCTGGCGACTTGTCGGGAGCGCTGGACGCTCTGGAGCGACCGGGGCTCATGGCAGCGGTGACGCTCGGCGCGCGAGGTGCCGTGCTCTTGAACGGCGGGGAGCGCGCAGTTGTCCAGGCTCCGCCGGTTGGTCGCGTGGACGACACGACGGGGGCGGGCGACCTCTTCGCAGCGGGTGTCCTCTACGGCATTGTCCGTGGCGCGCCGTTGGAGACGGCGGGCCGGCTCGGAGCCCTCGCCGCCGGCGAGGTCGTCTCCCACCTGGGCGCGCAGCCCCAGGTCTCGTTGCACTCCCTGGCTTTGCAAGCCGGGCTTGCCGAGCCCTGGTAGCGACGCCGACAAGCGCTGCGCAGCGTGGGGTTCGCGCNNTCGCGCGTCAGACCCGGTTGCTGTCCTCGTCGGGCGGGAGGAAGGCCAAGTCGAGATCCGCCAGACGCACGAGCGCCGATGCGACCCACCGAGCGAGCCCTGCGACCTGGCCGTCGAGCTTGGTCGGATCGTCTAGGAGCGGCTCTTCGAGCCGGATGCTGCCCTGGTAAGCGACCTCGATCGCGCAGGCGGGAACGTCCGAAGAGGGCTCGTAGAGCTGCTCGATCATTGGCCCGGACTGCTCCAGGCGCTCGGAGCCGAACTCTGGCCCCTCACCGGCGAGCGCCGCGAGCACCAGCGTCGGATCTGGCGGCGCGGCGAGGCGCTGCACCCGAAGCGCGATCTCGACAATGAGCTCCGGCGGCTCGGCCGGAGGCTCGCCGATCGACCAAGACCGGTAGGCGCTCTGGCTCCAGGTCGGCCAATCGAGGCTGAGGTCCGCCCGGACACGCGGCGGACTGTCCTCGCCAGGCAGGCTGTAGGAGGTCTCGAACGCAACGTCGCCGAGGAAGACGTCGACTTGGAAGCGCTCCTCGACCGCCTGCTGTTCCAGGAGCGCGCCCTCGAACGCCTCGCGGAGGGCCGCGATCACGTCAAGGAGAATGTGATCGATCATGGCTAGCCGAGGCTACCCTCCAGTTGCGCCGCAGGCGCATTCAGCTGGTAGACAGCGGGAGTGCGTGACAATCCCTGGCTCGAAAGGCGGGTGATCGCCTACGCCCACCAGGGAGGCGCCAAGGAGGCCCCTTCCAGCACGCTCTACGCGATGAGGCGAGCACTCGAGCACGGAGCCACCGGCATCGAGCTTGACGTTCACGCCACCAGCGACGGAGAACTCGTCGTCTGCCACGACCCGGCGCTCGATCGAACGACGAACTCCACGGGCGAGTTCGCCGGTCTCCGCCTCGAAGAAGTCCGGCACCTCGACAACGCGTATTGGTTCTGCCCTGGCGAGGGCGCCGTCAGAGGGCGTCCGGTGGAGGACTACGTGTTGCGCGGGCAGGCACCCGATGATCGAGACCTGTGCGTCGCAACGCTCGCGGAGGTTTTGGAGGCCTTCCCGGGTGTCGTGCTCAACCTGGACATCAAGCGCAGCGCCCCAGAAGTCGTCCCTTACGAAGAGGCGCTGGCCGAGGTGCTCCGCGAGTATGGCCGGCAGAACGACGTGGTCGTTGCGTCGTTCTCCGACGAGGCAACCGGCAAGTTCGCCAAGTACGCGCCCGGCACCGGCATCGCGGCCGGCACGGAGGCGACGACCGAGTTCTACCGGCGGCTGCGCGCGGGTGAGGCACCGCAAGACGGCATCGAGCGCTACGTCGCGCTCCAGGTCCCGGCGCGCTTCGGCCCTCTCGTCGTCGTGGACGAGAGCTTTGTAGAGGCCGCGCACTCGAGCGGGCTCGCGGTCCACGTCTGGACGATCGACGATCCTGACGAGATGGAGCACCTGGTAAGCCTTGGCGTCGATGGGATCATCTCCGACAAGCCGTCGGTTCTCGAGGGGGTTCTCAGCCGTCTGGGGTCGAACTGGAAGGTGTGAAGGTCAGCCGCGACCGCAGTTCGGCTTCTTGCCGTGGTTGGCCTTCTTCTTCTTGCGGAGCTTCCGCTTCACAGTTCGCTTGGACACAAGCGGGACATTGTAGTTGCTTCTAAGCTGGCGCTTTTTCCCCCGAGCAGCTGGCGGTTCGGTAGCGTTGGGCAACTTCCTTGGCTTGGAGAGCGACGGAGACGGTTACATGGCATGGCTGCTGCGTGACGGCGAGGTGCTCGCGAGCGTCGAGGTCGCTTCGTCGCTCGCCGCCAGATCGCGGGGCCTGTTGGGCAAGAAGCACTTGGAGGGCGCCGTGTTGTTACGCCACACGAGGTCGGTGCACACGATCGGGATGCGATTCGCGATCGATGTCGCGTTCTTGACCGATGACCTTCGTGTCCTCGGTACCACGACCATGCCGCCGTACCGGGTCGCACTTCCGCGCCGGGGAGGCAGAGCCGTGCTCGAGGCGGAGGCCGGCGCCTTCGAGCGATGGAAGCTCGTCCCGGGTGACGGCCTCGAGATCAAGGGGTGACCGGGGGGGACCAGGGCGCCGGCGAGCTGGTAGTCGTCGCGACCCCGATCGGCAACATGGGTGACCTCTCGCCACGGGCTGCCGCCACGTTGCAAGAGGCGGATGTCGTGTGCTGCGAGGACACGCGCCACACAGGCCAGCTGCTTGCCCGCCTGGGCTTGCGAGCCTCCCGTCTGCTCTCGGTGCACGCGCACAACGAGCGTGAGCGGGTCGCGGAGGTGCTCGAGCTGCTCGAGCGGGGCGAGCGGGTCGCGCTCGTGAGCGATGCCGGCACGCCAACGGTGTCCGACCCCGGCGAGCGGGTGATCTCTGCAGCGATCGCCGCCGGTTACAAGGTCACTACCGTGCCGGGACCATCGGCGGCCGTGAGCGCCCTCGTGGTCGCCGGGCTCGGGACCGCACGGTGGAGGTTCGAAGGCTTCCTGCCGAGACGAGGGGCCGACCGCGCCAGGCGCCTCGGCGAGATCGCGGTGGCACCGCATCCGAGCGTGATCTACGAGTCGCCGCAGAGGATCAGCTCGACGCTCCACGATCTTGCGAATTGCTGCGGAGGCGATCGCAGGGTGGCGGTCTGCCGGGAGCTGACGAAACTGTTCGAGGAGACATGGCGCGGGACGCTTGACGAGGCGTGCGAGCGCGACGCGGCGGGCGCGGCACGTGGTGAGCACGTGCTCGTCGTTGCGGCCGCGATGGCCGGGGAGCGGTCGGCGCCGAGCGAAGGTGCGGTCCAAAGCGCCGTCGCGAGCCGCATGGCCGCTGGCGCCAGCCGCCGGCAGGCGGCAGCCGAGGTGGCCGCAGACCTCGGCGTGTCGAAGAGGTTTGCGTACGAGACTTCGCTCGCTCGCAACGGCCAGTAGTTTGAGAGGGTGCCCGACCGCTTCTTCCTGACGACACCCATCTACTACGTCAACGACGCCCCCCATCTCGGCACGGCGTACTCGACGGTGAATGCCGACGTGCTCGCGCGCTGGCACCGGTTGATCGGTGACGACTCCTGGTTCCTCACAGGCACCGACGAGCACGGGCTGAAGAACGCTCGCGCGGCCGAGGAGCAGGGGCTCACGCCCCAGGAGTGGGTCGATCAGACGAGCCGCCGTTACATCGCCTCATGGGCCGCCCTCGATGTCTCGAACGATGACTTCATCCGTACGACCGAGCACCGTCATCACCTGAGCGTCCAGAGGTTCATGCAGGCGATCCACGACAACGGCTACATGCACAAGGGGCTGTACGAGGGCTGGTACTGCGTGTCGTGCGAGGCGTACTACCCAGAGAGCGATCTGCTCGAAGGTCGCGTCTGCCCGGTGCACGAGCGACCGGTGGAGTGGCTCACCGAGGAGAACTGGTTCTTCGAGCTGTCCCGTTTCGAGCAGCCCTTGCTCGATTGGTACGAGGGCCATCCGCACGCGATCTTCCCCGATTCCAGGCGCAACGAAGCGCTCGGGATCATCAAAGGCGGGCTCCAGGACATCTCGATCACCAGGACCTCGATCGACTGGGGCGTGCGCGTTCCCTGGGACGGCGCGCACGTCTTCTACGTCTGGTACGACGCCCTGGTCAACTACATCACTGCCATCGGCTACGGCGAGGACCCCGAGCGCTTCTCGAAGTGGTGGCCGGCGGCTCACCATCTGCTCGGCAAGGACATCATCCGGTTTCACTGCGTCTGGTGGCCGGCGATGTGCCTCGCCGCAGGCATCGAACCACCAGCCCACTACATCGTTCACGGATGGCTGCTCGTGGGCGGCGAGAAGATGTCGAAGACGCGGTTGAACCAGATCGACCCCGTCGAGCTCGCCACCGACATCGGGGTCGACGCGCTCCGCTACCACCTCGTCCGCGACGTCGTGTTGGGATCCGACGGAGACTTCACATACGAGGGCTTGATCGCGAGGTACAACTCCGACCTTGCGAACAATCTCGGCAATCTGCTCGCCCGGGTCGCGGCGGTTGTCGGGAGCAAGTGCGGTGGGATCGGCCCCGCCCCGCGACCTGCCGCGCCCAGTGTCCGGTTGAGCGAAGTCGCGGCGGAGGTAGTGGCGGCATGCCGGGACGCGTGGCAACGGTTTGCGGCTCACGAAGCTCTCGAGGCCACGTGGCGACTCGTTCGTGCCGCGAACTCCGAGCTCGAGACCGCAGAGCCGTGGAAGCTGCCGCCCGGGCCGGCTCTCGATGCTGCTCTCGGGGACGCCCTCGAGGCGCTGCGGATCGTGGCCGTGCTCGTGTCACCCGTCATGCCAGGCGCGGCAGCCGAGATCTGGGCGCGGATCGGGCTCATGGGCCGGCCCGACGAGCTGGGTTCGGCCGGGGAGAACGGCAGCCTCGGGTGGGGGGGCTACCCGGGGAACCTCCTCGTAATAAAGGGCACGCCGCTGTTCCCGCGGCGTACCGTTGACAGTTGAACGAAAGAGGCAACGGTGGACGATTCGAGCGACCGGACCGGGCAGGTAGAGCAGCAGGAGGGTTCGTGGCTGCGTCGCCGGCGTGGTACCGCCCGACGGGCGCAGCGCGAGACGAGCGCACCGGCTGGGCCCGAGCCCGTTGTCGAGGCCTCTCCGTCGTCGCGGTCTCCTGTGTCACCGTCGCAGCCGACGGCCATCTGGACCGATAGCCATTGCCATTTGCAAGACGAGCCCGATCCGGCCGCGACCCTCGCGCTGGCTCGCGCGGCGCGAGTGGGGCGGGTGGTGTGTGTCGGGACCGACGCGGCATCGTCCCGCCGGGCGGTGATCCTGGCGAGCGAGCTTTCGGGAAATCAAGCTCCGGCTCCATCCATGGGCTACGCACAGGCCCCGGGCGCCCGCGACATCGAGGTCTGGGCGACCGTCGGGCTGCACCCGCACGATGCCCGGGCCGGGCTGAGCTCTGTGATCGAGCTCCTCGACGAACTTTCCGCAGGCGAGGGCTTGCGTCGGTCCCGTGTCGTGGCCATCGGCGAGTGCGGGCTCGACTACCACTACGACAACTCGCCGCGAGACGTCCAGCGCGATGTCTTTGCCGCTCAGGTTGGCCTGGCGAATCGTCACAACCTCGCGCTCGTCATCCACACACGAGAGGCGTGGGACGACACGCTCTCGATCCTCGAGCACGAAGGAGTGCCCGAGAGGACGATCTTCCACTGCTTCACTGGCGGTGAGCAGGAGGCGAGGCGATGTCTGCGGATCGGCGGCCTCCTGTCGTTCAGCGGCATCGTCACCTTCGCCAACGCGGTCGAGCTGCGCCAAGTCGTCACACACTGCCCGCTCGACTGCCTGCTGATCGAGACCGACTCGCCCTTCCTCACGCCGGTCCCGCATCGCGGGCGTCGCAACAGTCCGAGCAACGTCACTGTCGTCGGGAACGCGGTAGGGCTGTTGAAGGGCTTCGAGCCCGAAGTCTTGGCCGCGGTCAGCTGGATGAACGCCGAGAAGGCCTTCGGGCTCGGAGTCTGAGATCGTCGAACCAGGTGGTGCTGCGGCCGTCCCGTTCCGGCGGCCGCCCGGCCACGGCGAGGTTGCTCGCCTCCTCCGCCAGCATGGCCTTCATCCTTCGAAGTCGCTCGGCCAGCATTTCGTCACCGACCCGAACACAGTCGAACGCATCGCCCGGCTTGCACGGGTCGGTCCCGGAGATCGCGTCGTCGAGATCGGTGCCGGGCTCGGTTCTCTGACTGTGGCGCTCGCCGCGACCGGGGCCGCGGTGACGGCGGTCGAGGTGGACAGGGGCATCATCCCGGTCCTTCGGGAGATGGTCCAGCCGCTCGGGGTGTCGGTGGTCGAGGCGGACGCGATGTCGTGCGACTGGCCCGAATTGCTCGCGGCGGCGCCCAGTTGGGTACTTGTAGCCAACCTGCCTTACAACGTCGCGACTCCCCTCGTTCTCGACCTTCTAGGTGACGTGCCTGCCATCGGCCGCATGCTCGTGATGGTCCAGCGGGAAGCAGGCGAGCGTCTTGTCGCCGTGCCGGGGTCGCGGAGCTTCGGCGCCGTGTCGGTGAGGATCAGCTACTTCGCTACCGCTTCGTTGGTCGGGCGCGTTTCGCCGGGCGTGTTCCTGCCCCGCCCCAATGTCGAGTCGGTGCTCGTGGAGATCGTGCGCCGCGAGTCTCCGGCGGTCGATGCCGCCGTGGCGAGCTACGCGGAGATCGACCTCCTCCTCCGGGCCGGCTTCGGCGGTCGGAGGAAGATGCTCCGCCGGTCGCTCGAAGGACTGGTCGACGAGGCCGCCTTTGCGGCTGCCGGGATCGACGGCCGTTCCCGGGCTGAGGAGCTCGGCATCGAGGAGTGGGGCAAGCTAGGCGCATGTCGTCGATCGATCATGTTCGGGCACCCGCCAAGCTGACCCGCTCGTTGCGGGTCGTTGGAGTCCGCCACGACGGCTACCACCTGCTCGAGGCCGAGATGGCGACGATCGATCTCGCAGACGAGCTCGAGATCGAAGACGGCGCCGATGGTCTCGAGGTTGTCGACGAAGTGGGCTGGGTCCTGGGGGACCGCCCCTTATCGGCGGCGCGCCGGCGTGACGTCGCTGATCCGGCGCCGGACGCCGTCCCGCTGGGCATGGAGAACCTCGTCGTCCGGGCGCTGGCCACCGTTGGCCGGCGTGCCCGGGTGCGGCTGCGAAAGCGCGTCCCGGCCGGTGCCGGCCTCGGAGGTGGATCTTCGGATGCGGCGGCCGTGCTCCGCTGGGCGGGAGTTCTCGATCCGGCGGTTGCGGCGGCGTTGGGCGCAGACGTGCCGTTTTGTGTCGTGGGTGGGAGGGCGCTCGTGAGGGGCATCGGGGAGTTGGTCGAGCCGCTTGGTTTCGAGGCCTTCACGGCGGTGCTCGTGACACCTGCGTTGGCCGTGTCGACGCCCGATGTCTACCGGGCCTGGGACGAGCTCGGTGGTCCAATCGGCGAGCACGGGAACGACCTCGAGCCTGCCGCGGTTGTCGTCGAGCCACGCTTGGCCTGGTGGCAGGACCTGATCTCGGCCGTGGCGGGCGAACGGCCGCGACTGGCGGGAAGCGGCGGCACCTGGTACCTCGAGCGCGACCCGGAGGTGGCCGCGCAGCTCGCAGTTGAGCTCCAAGACGCGGTGCGGGCCGAGCGCGGGCAAGCCCTCGTTGTCGCTGCGGCGAGCACTGCTCACCCGTGACGAGCGCCTCGCTATCCTGCCGGCAGCCTGGCGATGGACCGGGAATGCGCCTTGCCGGACGGCTCCCGCGGCAGTGCTACTTGCCGGCGGCGCGTCGCTGCCAGCGGGTGCGCTTCAACATCTTCTTGTGCTTCTTCTTGCGCATTCGCTTGCGGCGCTTCTTTATGAGTGATCCCATGGCCGGCTGAACGCTAGCCGAACTTGGGCCGGCCCCGCCCATCGGCGACCCGACTTGGCGAGTACCGACACTTACTGTTGTAAAAATGCGGTCGGGAGATTCCTTCCGGGGTAGTTCAATCGGCAGAACGTCGGCCTTTGGAGCCGGATGTTGGAGGTTCGAGCCCTCCCCCCGGAGCGAGGATCAGGACGAACGGGCCTCGTGAACCTTGTCAGTCCATGCCCAACCGTCGAAATAGCGGTAGTGGCCCTTGCCGAGTGGATCGACGTGCCAGGACGGGGTCAAGTCCGGCGGCGGGGGTAATGCTCGAAGACGCCGTCGGAGATCAGCGCGCGCATCTCCCACCGCCTCGGCTGCCTTCCATGCGGGATCGTCGGTGACATCGCGCGTCCAGCCCTGACCGTCGAAGAAACGGAAGCCTCGCTGGTGCAAAGGATCGGGGTGCCAGCCGCGCGAATCCGGCTGCGGCGGGCGCAAGAGAGGCAGCTCGAAGCGGATCCTTCGGAGCTTCTCGCGCTCTTCGGCCGTGTCGGCGATCTCGGTGTCCGACCGATGGGTAAGTGAGAAGTCCGCGACCCTGGTGGTTCGCGATGCCGCCGAGTAGATGATCCAGCCGATCGGCAGCAGCACGACGTGGATCGCGCCCCACCCCGTCGGTGGGATGCCCCAGGGAGGCTTGCCACGTTCGGAGCGGAACCGTGCCGCCCGGGCCCAGCCCCAGGCGAAGAAGACGATGGCGACTGCGATGCCGATTCCTACGGGCTCCAGAGGCACAAGACTGGCCACGCCTCCTTTCATCGGCAGCTGGGCCGGAGTGGCTTAGCCTCGAGCGTGAACGGGCTGGTCAGTCCTCCCAGCGCGACTGAGCGTAGCCGGTATCCTCCCAGCCGCTGATGATGATCAGGAACATCGCGAACGTGAGCACGTGGACGCCAGTGCACCACAGGCAGATCGTGTGCAGCACGAGTGCTTCCTGGGCGACAAAGTAGATCACCATTCCGATCCCGGCGACGGCCGCCGCGATCCGTCCCCAGGCAAGCCAGGCGGCATCGGAGCGCCACGCGAAAGGAAGGCAGATCAGGCCCATCCCTA
The DNA here is from genome assembly GCA_003170375.1 of Acidimicrobiaceae bacterium. GTDB lineage: Bacteria > Actinomycetota > Acidimicrobiia > Acidimicrobiales > Bog-793 > Fen-455. Next base: position 12,413 of record PMZN01000031.1, read on the forward strand.
GGAAGAAAAGGAGCCCGAAGATCGGCACGGGGATGCCGAACATGACAGACGACGGGCTGGTGAGCACCTTGGAGCAGTTCACGACGCCGGTGTTGCTGCAGATGAGCGCACCCGGCTCGTAGTGCACGATCAGGAGATAGATCGAGA
>PMZN01000031.1:12664-17423 GCA_003170375.1 Acidimicrobiaceae bacterium
CCGGCTTGTTGTTGGTCAGCCTGCAGATCGCGGCCGTGTAGTAGTTGGCCGTGACGAGGATCGGCTGCGCCGGCGAGGCAACGGGGTTGCCGAGGCTCTGCGCGACCTGCACGTGGGTGAAGCCCCCGAGGATGGACGGGTCCATGAAGGCACCGTCTTCGATGAACTTGTTGGCAAAGTCCATGAACGGGATGCCGCCCTCGTTGGTCGAGATGACGTACGGCGGGAAGTCGTACTTGAAGTAGATCTTGTGGGACAACGCCGACAACGTCTGCAGCGGCTCGTAGCCGTTGCAGTCCCGCACCGCCGTGGAGGTGCTCGACGAAAGGATGTCGGTGCACTGCTCGGTGGGCAGGAAACTGATGTACTTGCTCGTGTAGGTCGAGCCGTAGAAGCTCAGGGTGGGGGTGCCCGGATAGGCCTCGTTCACAGCCTTCCCAGATTCGGTGATGCGGAGGTTCTTGAAGGTGCCGAAGCGGGAGAGGGCGACGGCAAGTGGCCAGCGGCTGGCTGCGCAGTAGGGGCACCAGTTGGACCCCATGTAGGCGATCAGCGGCTTGCCGTCGCTAGTAAGCGAGGGCTGGTTCTTGAGGACCTTGATCGAAGCCGTGTAGGGCCCGGACGAGGTGATCGCGGACCCGGCTTCAGTGAACGCCGACGCTGGAACGTTGCTGATCGAGTCGACCACGCTCGCGGGCGCAGGTTTCATCCCGAACCCATTTCCGGCGGCCGAACCTTTCCCGGTCACCGACACGAGGACGATGACGAGAATTGCGAGCACGACGAACACGGTGCCGAATACCGCCGCGGTCATGGCGGTGGAGCGTTTCTGGGCTCCTTTGGCGGATCCACGTCGCGACCCGGGTCCGCCTGTCCTGGCTCGCTGAGCGGCTGCCGCTTGCGCCTTTGTCCGCGGCGCGGCGGGTGCGGCAGAGCGCGCCCGTTGCGAGGCGTTCTGGCGCTTCTGACCGGAGCTGTTGCGCTGCGCAAGGCGCTCACGCGCCCGCTCAGCCGCGGATTCGTCATGCCCGTTGCCGTCAGCAGGGCTGATCTTGCCCGGCGAGTTGCTTCCACTCTTCGTGGGCTGGCTGCGCCGCGGGGGACGGTTGCCACTCTGTGCCATTGCGGCGTGTTCTCCTCGTTGGTACCGCGACTGGCGCGGCAAAATAGTGCCTTCTCCGGCCAGGATGCTACTGCCAAGCCGGGCAGGACGGAGATCGCGGGCGCGTCGCAAAGGCGCCGGGCGTGGGTCGGGCTACTAGCCGGCGCCGCGACTCGGGCATGCTTGGTCGGTGATCGGCGCCCTCGTTGTCGAGCTCCATTTTCCTACTTGCCGCTCTCTCAAGGACAAACGTGCCGTTCTCCGCCCGGTCATCGATGGTGCCCGCTCACGTTTCGCCGTAGCTGTCGCCGAAACGGACTACCAGGACCTGCACCAGCGTTCAATCCTCGAGGTGGCCGCGGCCGCGGCCAGCGAGCGGGTCGTCGTCGAGACCCTCGATGCCGTGGAGCGCTTCATCTGGTCGCGGCCGGATCTGGAAGTCGTGGGTGCAACTCGCAGGTGGCTCGACGACGATTGAGCTCGAGAGCGCCTCCCACGCCTCCCCCCGGCAGGTGCCGCCCCCCGGTACCATCATGAACGTGGACACGGGAGACCCAGGCGATCTCCGGGTGCTCGAGCACGCCGAGAGAGAGCTCGAGGATGTCGAACGGGCCCTGCGGCGGTTGGACGAGGGGACCTACGCCATCTGCGAAGTGTGCGGCCGGGCGATCGGAGAAGACCGGCTTGCTCGATCACCTGTGACGCGGCGTTGCGCGGATCACGTGCCGCCGGTCACGCCGAGCGCTTCGGCTGGGATCTGAGGGTTGGCGCGGCTTCGCCTGTTCGCTCAGGCACGCGATTGTGCCGGCACCAGCGAGGCCGGGATCGACGGTGTCACCGTAGGCGAGGTGCTTGACGCGGCGGTCGAGCGCTACGGGACGCATCTTGCCGCCGTCATCGCCTTCAGCGCGATATGGCTGAATGGCGAGCCAGCCAGCCGCGAACTGCCAGTTGGCGACACCGACGAGGTCGCTGTGCTGCCGCCCGTGTCAGGCGGGTGAGCGGCCAGGACCCTCGTGGGTATCGGGCCGAGCGCTGCTCAGCCCTTCTTGGTCTCCCAGAAGATCCGGTCGATCTCAGCGATCTGGTCGAGCAGCTTCTGGCCGACAGCGACGTCGGTGGTCTTCTTGGCTTCGCCGGCGGTCTTGGTGGCTGTCCAGAACAGGCTGTGAAGCTCGGGGTACTTCGCGAGATGGTCGGGCTTGAAGTAGTCCGTCCAGAGCACCCAGAGGTGGTGCTTGACGAGGTCGGCGCGCTCTTCTTTGATCGAGATGGCCCGAGACTTGAAGACCTCGTCATCCGAGGCGTTGAACTTTTCCATGATGGCTTTGACCGAGTCGGCTTCGATCCGCGCCTGAGCGGGGTCATAGATACCACACGGCAGGTCGCAGTGGGCCTGGACGGTCACCGGGCTGCTCAGGCGGTCGAGCAGGGTGAGCAAACGCGAGGTGAGGTGCATGCTTCGGCTCCTTGGTTGGTCATCAGTGGCTAAGAATCGCTTACATTATCCCCGGCCTTGGCATGATCGGGCAGGGGCGCGGCCCGCCGGTCGTGTGCTCTCCAAGCTGAGCTTGTGTGCCGCGTTCGGGGCGTCGGTGGTCGCGGTGGTCGCGGTGGCGCGAGCGGGCTTTCGACGGGTACAGGTCGAGGGCGCGAGCATGCTGCCGGCACTCGCCCACGGTGATCGGCTGGTCGTCATACGCACGGGCAGTCCTCTGGTCGGCGACGTCGTCGCCCTGCACGACCCGGTCGAGCCCGCGCGGTTGCTCGTCAAGAGGGTGGTGGCAGTTCTCCCAGCCGGTCTCGAGGTCCGCGGCGACAACCAAGCCGCCAGCCGTGACAGCCGAACGTTCGGGCTCGTGGCGCCCTCTCGTCTCATCGGCAAAGCCGTCTACCGCTACTTCCCACCCGCCCGGGCCGGATTCCTCCGGCATTCCGGCTCGAGCAGCGGTACGCTCGTTCAAGATGGCCCTGCACCAGAAGGATATTGATCGGTTGCTGGAGCCTGAGCTGACCCGCGATTTGGAAGCGGTTGCCGTGGGCGAGCTCAGGATTCGCCGAGACGCATGCCAGCGCGCGGAAGTCGCGCTCTCCTATGTCCGGCGATTGCTCCAGGGCGAGCTCGACATCGTCGCGGCGGAGCTGGAGGCGCGCGGCAGAGGTGTGCGCGGCGACACAGGGCGCCTCCTCGAGGACTTGCCGACGATCCTGGCGGGAACCAGTGCCAACGCACCGTCGCAAGAGCATGCTCACGAGCCCCGCCTCACCATGGCCGGGGTCGCCGAGGGATGGACCGAGCAGTCCGAGCTCGCTCTCGAGGACCTCGTCGTCGAGGTTCTCGTCGCTGAGCTCAACGGTGACGATACGCGCCAACCGCTCTTGCCCGGCGCCAACCTGGGAGCATTCGGCGACGAGGAGCTTCGCGCTCTTGCCGGGTTGCTCAGTTCCGCCGAGACCAGCGTCTCCACCAGGCGCCGAACGCTCCACGATCAGATTGACCAACTCCAGACGGCGATCGTCGAACGGTACAAAGTCGGAGCGGCGGACGCGGACATCCTGCTCAAGTGAAGGTCGGATGACCGCGAGCGACTCGTCCGACCGCTGGGCGGACCTCGGCGAGTTCATCCGCCAGCAGAGGAACACCGCCAGGCTGTCGCTCCGGAGATTGTCCGAGATCGCCGGCATATCCAACCCCTACCTGAGCCAGATAGAGCGCGGGTTGCGCAAGCCGTCGGCCGAGATTCTGCAGCAGATCGCGAAGGCTCTACGGATATCCGCCGAGACGCTCTATGTGAGAGCGGGGATTCTCGAGGACGAGCGTCGCGACGACGACGTCGTGCGGCATATCCTCATGGACCCCTACCTGGTCGAGGAGCAGCGTCAGGCGCTCGTGCGGATCTACCTGTCGTTCCGGCGCGAGAACGGCCTGTGCGAGACAGCGAGGGAAGAGCCACGGGCCTGACGCCGAGACTTCGTCATTAGGCTGGACCCGATGCGCAAGCTGGCAGTTCTCTCCATGCACACTTCACCTCTGGCCCAGCCCGGTACGGGGGACGGCGGCGGGATGAACGTCTATGTCCGTGAGCTCTCCTCGGCACTTGCTCGAGGAGGAGTGACCTGTGACGTCTACACCCGGCGCTGGTCCGACGACCTTCCCGACGTCGTCGCTGTCGAGCCCGGTTTCGCGGTGCACCACGTGGCAGCCGGCCCTCCGATCGCGGTCGCCAAGGAGACACTTCAAGACCACGTCGAGGAGTTCACCGAATCTGTCATCGACCGGATGACGGGCCCGCCCCATACCATGCTCGGCGCGAGTGACGCGCCCGCGGATGCCATTCATGCCAACTACTGGCTGTCGGGTCTGGCTGGTCATGCGATCAAGCACCGCCTCGGGCTGCCGCTCGTATCGACGTTCCACACCCTGGACCGGGTGAAGGCCGAGGCGAGCCCGGAAGAGGTCGAAAGCGCGGAACCGGGCCGAAGGGCGCGAGCCGAGTCGGAGATCATCGGTTGCTCGGACGCTTTGCTCGCCTCGTGTCCGGTCGAGGTCGACCAGCTCGTGGAGCTCTATGGGGCAGACCGGGAACGGGTCGAGGTCGTCCCGCTCGGTGTCGACCATGCTTTCTTCTCGCCTGGTGACCGCGCACATGCGAGACG
>PMZN01000033.1 GCA_003170375.1 Acidimicrobiaceae bacterium
ATGAGGACAGCCGGTGGGACTCCCCAGTGAGGCAGCCTGGAATACCCTATTGGGTATTGCGGTTTGTCATCGCAGGTCTTGGAGGCGACGGCCAAACGCTCGGCCTGATCAGTCGCGTTCGGCCGTGCTCGCTCAGTCTCAGCCTGTTCGGCCACTGCACAGGCTGACGGCGGCCTCCCTTCATGTTTGGGTGCGCCAGGGAGCTTTGTGGACGGACAGGTGACGCTGTGACCAGCCGGTGGAGGTGTCGCAATTGACGAAACAACCGCTCAATCGGCTCTGGCACGCGCAGCACCGCTTGGGGAGCAAAGCGTCCCTGGACGATCGCGTCCAGTGGCACATCGAGCACGCCAAAGCGTGCGGATGCCGGCCGATCCCTCCGCCTGTGCTCGAGGAGATCGAACGCCGCGGGCTCGCTTTCGACTGAGAGCGCTCGGACCACCGATGACACCGGTGCCTACATCCACTGCTCTGGGCACCGCAGCGCCAAAAAGTCGCTGCTCCCTTTTAAGGAGTTGGCCCCAGCCAGTCGTACTGGGGCGCCCAGATACAGGCATCAACTGCCGCCTCTAGCTCGGCATCGGTGGCCATCGGGGCCACGCCCCCGTCCCGACCCTCGCGGGCGACCGCTATGGCGATCGCTCGTGAGATCGACCGCAGTTCGGTGAGACGCGGATAGATGGCCCCTTGTTCCAGCCGCTCCACCGGGACCATGTCCGCCAAGGTCATGGCGGCTACGAGGAACATTCGGTCGGTAACCTCCCAGGCTCGGACAGCAACTGCTCCGAGCCCGACGCCCGGGAAGACGAAGACGTTGTTCGCCTGTCCCACAACGTGAGTGCGCCCGCCGATCTCGACCGGGTCGAAGGGGCTCCCGGTTGCCACGATCGCCCTGCCATCGCTCCACGCGAGCACGTCGGAGGGCGTGGCTTCGGAGTTGGCGGTCGGGTTGGAAAGTGGGAGAACTATGGGCTTTGGTGTTCGCGCTGCCATCTCTCGCACTGCAGTCTCGCTAAAGACGCCGGGCGTGCCGCTCGTACCTATCAAGATCGTGGGCGCAACGTGGCGGATGACGGTCTCGAGGTCGTAGCGGTCGCCCGGTTCGAAGCCGAAGCTGCTCAGCTCGTCACTTGTCAACGCGAAGGGCCGCTTGTCGTCCTGCACTTCGTCGCGCCCTTCGAAGAGGAGACCCTGCGAATCGAGCATTGTCACCGCGTGACGCGTCTCCTCCTCGGTGGCGCCCTCCGAGCGAATGATGGCCTGGACGAGCCGGGCTATGCCGATACCGGCAGCGCCTGACCCGAGGAGCACCAGCCGCTGCGCCGAGAGCTTCTCGCCTCTGTGCTTGAGTGCGGCGAGGATGCCGGCGCACACCACAGCGGCCGTTCCTTGGATGTCGTCGTTGAAACAGGGAAGCCGGTGGCGATAGTGGTCGAGCAGCCGAATCGCGTTGTGCTGCTTGAAGTCCTCCCACTGCATCAAGGCATCGGGGTACACCGCCTTGACCGCGCCGACGAAGGCCTCGACGAAAGCGACGTATGCGTCACCTCTCAGGCGGCGCTTCGGGTAGCCCTGGTAGAGGGGATCGTGCAGCAGGTCCTCGTTGTCCGTCCCGCAGTCGAGCGAGACCGGCAGAGTGAGCCGCGGGTGGAGGCCGGCTCCGGCTACGTAAAGTGCGAGCTTGCCGATCGGAATGCCCATGCCGCCCGCTCCCTGGTCGCCCAGGCCCAAGATGCGCTCGTTGTCGGTGACAACGATGAGACGGACTCCGCTTTGACCGGTGTTGCGGAGCATCTCTGGGATGTGGTCTATGTCGTCCGGGGTGATCCACACTCCCCGGGTCCGGCGCACGACATGGCTGTACTCCCGACACGCACGCCCAACCGTCGGCGTGTAGATGATAGGGGCAAGCTCTTCGAGGTGATCGACCAGCAACCGGTAGAAGAGCGTCTCGTTCCGATTCTGCAGCGCCGCGAGACCGATGTACTGCTCGAGCTCGTCACCCTTCCGGCGGAGATGCTCGAGCTCGAGGGCGACCTGCTCTTCGATCGTCATGGTTCGCCACGGCAAGAGGCCGCGAAGTCCCAACGCCGCTCGCTCGGCCTCGGTGAAAGCAGTGTCCTTGTTGACTGCCGCGCAGTCGAGCAGCTCCCGACCCCGCGCCGACACAGCTTCAACCGGCAGGTCTCCTCGCCCGGACCGACCAGCGCTCAACACTTTGTGCTCCCTTCGCTCTCCCGTGTCCAGGTAACTCGTTTCTCCCTTGGGCCGGAAGGGCCGAACGTCACATTCGCGTGAGTTGTCAGCGCAAACCAGGAAGACGATAGGTTGAAGACTGTTCGCGAGCCGTCGCGACTTGGGAGGTAACAGAGGAGCATGGAGCTGGAGTCGGAGGGTGGGGGCCCGTCAGCGGAGCTGCTAGCGGAGCTCGACGAAGCGGCAGCTCGCCTCGACGAGGCGGACCCGGTGGAGATAATCGAGTGGACCGTGAACCGGTTCCCCGGCAGGGCCGCCCTGGCGGCCTCGTTCCAGGACGCTGCGCTCCTTGACATGGCGGTCCGCGTCGATCCTTCCATCGAGGTGATCTTCCTCGACACCGGGTTCCACTTTCCCGAGACGCTCGCTTATGTGGAGCGTCTTCGCAGCCGTTACGAACTCAACCTCGTCGTCACGCATCCCGAGGTGGCACTCGACGAGTTCCCGTGCGGCTCGAGCCGTTGCTGCGAGCTCCGCAAGGTCGTGCCTCTCGCCAAGGCGCTTCGCGGCCACAGTGCCTGGATCACCGGCCTCAAGCGGGTCGACACCCCTGAGCGGTCGGATGCACCAGTGATCGCTTGGGACCCGACCCGCAACATGGTGAAGGTGAACCCGGTTGCCGCCTGGGACGATGACGACGTGGACGCGTATGTCGCTGACCACGACCTGCCTCGTCACCCGCTCAACTACGTCGGGTACGTCTCGATCGGGTGCGCACCGACGACCGTGCCCGTGCCGGAAGGTCGTCACCCTCGTGAGGGTCGCTGGGCCGGCACCGGGAAGACCGAATGCGGATTGCATGTCTGAGGCGCACGGCGGAGCTCTGAGAACTGCTAAGAGCCTCAGCGAATAGGT
>PMZN01000158.1:0-2103 GCA_003170375.1 Acidimicrobiaceae bacterium
GGCTCGTCGGCCAACAACAGCGTGGGCTCGTTGGCGAGCGCCCTGGCGATGGCCAGACGTTGACGCTGGCCGCCCGACAGCACGCCGGGCATCGCCGAGACCTTGTCGCCGATGCCGAGCAGGTCGAGCAGGTCGCGCGCCCGCGTTTCGGCCGCTTTGCGCTTGCGTCCCGCGATAATGGCCGGCAGGGCCACGTTCTCCAGTACGGTCATCCCCTCGAGCAGGTTGAAAAACTGGAAGACGATGCCGATGTGGCGCCGCCGCATGCGCGCGAGCTCGTCCTCGGTGCTCCCGGTCACCTCCTCGCCAGCGACCTTGATGGTCCCCTCGTCGGGCACGTCGAGGCCAGCCACCAGGTTCAGCAGCGTCGACTTGCCACAACCCGAGGGCCCCATCAGGGCGAGGAACGTGCCGTGCTCGACAGTGAGGTCGACGCCCCTGAGCGCCCGCACCGGGGCGTTGTCGGCCTCAAATGTCTTGCGCACACCGTGCACTTCGAGAGCGGGCGTGTGCTTGTCCGCGTGGGTCGTGCCGTCAACCGTTGCCGCATCGGTCATGCTGATCCCCCTTCGATTCTTGTCCCAGCCGGCGGTTGGGCGGTGGTGGTCACCGCGTCGCTGCCGGATGACGACTGGCCCGGTGACAGGACCTTGTAGGCCACCACTGGAGTATCGCGTCCCTTCACCAGCTGCTCTCCGAGCGCGACGGTGGCGACCTCGCAGGTGAGCGCACGAACCGTAGCCTCAGAAAGCACCGTTTCGCCGGCCGCGGCCAGCTGCTGCAGGCGCTGGGACAGGTTCACGGTGTCGCCTACGAGGGTGTACTCGAGGCGCTCTTCGGAGCCTAGAAGGGCGGCGGCCGCCTCGCCGGTCGACAGGCCGAGCCCGAGCCCGAACGGAGGCAGGCTCTCTTTGATCCAGCGCTCGTTGATCTCGGCTTGACCAGCATGCATGGCAGCCGCGGCGGCGACCGCGCGGTCCGCATGGTCGGCCTGGGAGACCGGTGCTCCGAAGACGGCCATCACCGCGTCGCCGACGAACTGCATCACCGTCCCGCCCTCGCCCAAGATGGCCTTGTTCATCGCGGCACGGTGCGTGTTGAGCTGCCCGGCCAGCTGGCTCGGGTCCGCGTGCTCTGCGATGGTCGAGTACGAGCGGATGTCGCTCATGACGACGGTGACTTCCACTCGTTCGGTCTCGCCGATGCGCCGGCCCTCCGAGCGCAGTTTCTCCGCCAGCCCCCCGGGCAGGAGGCGCGAGAGCGTCTCGCCCTGCTCCTCGCGGTCGACTATCGCCTGGTGCAGGAGACGCAGGCGCTGAAGCGCTCCCTGATTGCCGGCGCTCACTCCCTGGGCCAGCTTCAAGAAGACGGCCTCCACCGCGGCGTCCACTGTCTGGGCCGGGAGCCCCCGCGCGGCGGCGATGGCCTTGATCGGCTTGCCCTCGGCCACGAGCGCCAGCAGCGACTCCTCGGACTCGTCGAGCTCGCCGCTCGAGGTAACAGGACGCACGAGAGCTTCGACGATGGCCGGGTCGAGCGCGGTCCCGCCCGTCGCCACCGCCCGGATGGCCTCGACAAGCTGGTTGCCCTCTGCAATGTGGTCCTTCAGAAGGTAGCCGTAGCCGGCAGACCCCTCGGCCAGCAGCGAGACCGCATACTCGGGGTCGTCGTATTGCGACAAGATCACGACCCCTGTGCCTGGGTGGCGCTTGCGCACCTCCTTGGCCGCGTCGATGCCCTCGCGGTGGAACGAAGGCGGCATGCGGATGTCGGTCACGAGCACGTGGGGTTCGGTCGCGGTCGCCCCGGCGACAGTCCCGTCGAAGTCGGCGGCCACGCCGACCACGGAAAGGTCCGGATGCCGCTCGATGAGGGCGCGCACACCCTCGCGCACGATGAGGTTGTCGTCGGCCAGAAAGATCTTGATCGTCCTCGCCGGAATATCGCCCATGCCGCTCATGTCACTCCAAGTTGTCGCACAGCCGGACCTCCCGCACCAGGGGGGAGACCCCCGGACAGGAGGGGGTGTTAGGACCACCCCCGGCGTCTGGGCACCACCCTTCTCCCTGCAGCGCGACTGGTGGATCATGGCCGCATGCGATA
>PMZN01000158.1:2199-21172 GCA_003170375.1 Acidimicrobiaceae bacterium
GCCGGCTACTCGGGTGGTGGCCAGATCGGGAGCACAACGGTCCGCATCGGCGGCCTGAGCCACGTGTTCCAGGCGGTCGCCCTCCCAGACATCCAGCACAAGCCTGAGCGCGGCGACGGTTGGAGGCGCTTCACACAGACCGCCGGTGGTCGCACCGGGATGCCCGCCCCCCGCCGCGTCCGCCGGGCACCGTTCATCCAGTGGCAGGCTCCACTCGCCTGGACCACGCTCACGCTCACCCTGCATGCCGACGGCCGGGCCGAGGGGGCGCTCGTCGGCGCCAGCCGGTTCCCTCGCCACTGGATCTACGACCACGAAGGCCACCTCGCGAGCAAGTCGGGCCTCATCGACTTCAAGGACTGGTACCGCAAGTCCTTCGGCACGCACACCCCGTGGGGCGATCAGGAGTCCGAGGCCCTCGTTACGGTCGTGGAGTCCGCCCTCGAGCGGTCGCTGTCCGCGCAAGTGATGCGGGGAGCGGCCAAACCTAAGATCAAGAAGGTGAAAGCGGGCACCAACCTGGTACGCCAAGGTGACGAGGGCTCCGAGGTGTACCTGGTCCTCGACGGCGTGCTGCGCGTCGAGGTCGACGGCGAGCGCCTAGCCGAGTACGGCCCGGGTGCGCTTCTCGGCGAGCGCGCGCACCTGGAGGGCGGGGCCCGCACCTCCTCACTGGTCGCGGTGACCGCCTGCCGTGTGGCCTCGGTCCCCGCCGAGGTACTGGACCGCCCGGCGCTCGAGGAGCTGTCCACCGGGCACCGCCGGGAAGACCGGGGAGCGGGCTGATCGGGTGCGTGCCCATTTCTTGGGTGTCCGCGGCTCGACACCTGCGCCCGGCGAAGACTTCGTCCGCTACGGCGGCTACACCTCATGCGTGGCCCTCGCCCACAATGGCGACACCGTGCCCAGCCTCGTCCTCGACGCCGGCACCGGGATCCGGCGCGTCAGCGCGCTGTGCGGCGGCACGGCCTTCGCCGGCACGGTTCTGCTCACTCATCTCCACTGGGACCACGTCCACGGGCTGCCGTTTTTCACCGCGGGCGACCGCGAGGACGCGCGCGTCGCTTTGTTCCTGCCCGAGCAGCCTGACGGTGTCGACGCGACCGAGGTGCTGGCCCGCGGGATGTCGCCGCCGCATTTTCCGATCGGCCCCGAGGGCTTGCGTGGCAAGTGGAGCTTCTCCAGCCTGCCGCCTGGGGCAATCGAAGCGGAGGGCTTCAGCGTCGAGGCCATGGAAATCCCCCACAAAGGGGGACGCACCTATGGCTACCGGGTTAGCGACGGGAGCTCGGTGCTCACCTACATGCCCGACCACTGCCCCACCGTGCTAGGCCCCGGGCCCCACGGCTGGGGCGAGTATCACTCCCAGGCGCTGGAGCTCGCGAAGGGAGCGGACGCCCTCGTCCACGACGCCCAGCTGATGGCCGACGAGCTGGCGGCGGCGGCCTTCTTCGGCCATTCCGCGGCCGAGTACGCGGTCGAGCTCGGAAAGCGCGCCGGCGCTCGACGCGTCGTCTTGTTCCACCACCAGCCGGACCGCACCGACAACGCCCTCGACGAGCTGCCCAAGCGCTTCGGCCCCAAGCCGCAGGTCATCGTCGCTGCGGAGTCGTTGGTGCTCGAGCTGTGAGGTACAGGCGCGCTGGGCACGCCTGACGCAGTCGTCGTTGGATCCGGCCCGAACGGTTTGGCGGCCGCGCTGGTGCTCGCGCGCGCCGGCCTGCGTGTAGAGGTGTTCGAGGGGGCGACCATCCCTGGCGGAGGTTGCCGCACCGAAGAGCTCACGTTGCCGGGATTCCACCACGACGTCTGCTCGACCGTCCAGTCCATGGCGCCGCTGTCGCCGTTCTTCCTCGACCTCGACCTCGAACGCCTCGGCGTGGAGCTTTGCAAGCCCGAAGTGGCGTTCGCCCACCCACTTGATCAGAACCGTGCGGGGGCAGTCTTCGGCACGGTGGGCGACACCGCCGCCGCACTCGGTGACGACGGCGCCAAGTACCTTCGCCTGTTCGGGCCGCTGGTCGAGGCGGCCGCGACAATCGTCCCGACAGTGCTCGCACCGCTTCGATCTCCCCCGCGTGATCCGGTCCCCATGGCCCGCTTCGCAGTTGCCGGAGTGCCGTCGGTCGCCCACCTCGTCCGGAGGTTCTCGACCGATGAGGCCAAGGGCCTCCTAGCCGGAGTCGGGGCGCACGCCATGCTGCCTCTCGACGCGCCGCTCACGGCCGCCTTCGGCATCTTCCTCACAATCGCCGCTCACGCCGGCGGGTGGCCTCTCGTGAAAGGCGGGAGCGCTCGGCTCGTCGACGCCCTCTTGACCGAGCTCACCAGCGCCGGAGGAACCGTGCACACCGGACGCTGGGTGCGAGACGTCGCCGAGCTCCCAGCCGCCCGGGCGATGCTGTTCGACACCTCCCTCGAGACGCTTCTCGCCGTTGCCGGGCAACGGCTCCCCGCCCGTTACCGCAACGCCTTGGAACGCTTCCGCCACGGCCCGGGCATCTGCAAGGTCGACTGGGCGCTGTCGGGTCCGGTGCCGTGGACGAATTCGGTGTGCCGGCGGGCAGGGACCTTGCACGTGGGGGGCGCCTTCGAGGAGGTGGCGGCCAGCGAGGCCGAGGTCGCGGCGGGTCGCCACTCCGATCGCCCGTACTGCCTCGTCGTCCAGCCGGGCGTCGTGGACCCGACTCGCGCGCCGGCCGGCCACGAGACGCTGTGGGCCTACTGCCACGTGCCCCGGGGCTCGAACATCGACATGACAGTGCGCATCGAGGCTCAGATCGAGCGCTTCGCACCGGGCTTCAAGGACCTCGTTCTCGCGCGTTCGACCATGACCGCAGTGGATGCCGAAGCTCGCAACCCCAACTACGTAGGCGGCGACATCAGCGGGGGCGCAGGCACGCTCCGCCAGACGATCTTCCGGCCGACCGTACGGTGGAACCCGTACAGAACCGGCGCGCAGGGGCTCTACCTCTGCTCTGCCTCCACTCCGCCCGGTGGCGGCGTGCACGGGATGTGCGGGGTCGGAGCAGCTCGTGCCGTGCTCGCGGACTTAAAGCGCGGAGTGCGGCCATGGGGGCGGTGAGGCTGGCCTTCCGTGCCGAGCTGCGCCGGCGGTGGCGCTCCTGGCTCACCATCGCGCTCCTGATCGCCTTCATCGGCGCCACGGTTCTCGGTCTGGTGGCGGCCGGGCGGCGCACGGCAACCGCGTTCCCCCGCCTGCTCGCGGTGACCAACGGTGCCGACGCACTCGTCTACAGCGCCAGCGGGTTCGATGTCCCTCCGGCCGCCGTCATCCACCTGCCCCAAGTGGCGGAATCCGGTGTCGTCGCGTTCCCCCAGGCCGAGCTCACAGTTGACGGCCGCACGCTCCCCTCCTACTGGCAGCTCTCCGCACCGGCCAGCGCTTCGTTCGGCACGACCATCGAACGCCAGCGACTCCTCCAAGGACGCCGGGCGAACCCCGGCGCGCCGAACCAGGCGGTGGTGTCGTACAACGAGCTGAGCGGTGTGCACCTCGGCTCGGTCGTGGGCTTGAGGTTCTACACGCCGAAGCAGGCCGGTGAGATCTTCGACTCCTTCGGGCCCATTCCCGTCCCCACGGGGGCTTCGGTGACCGTGCACGTCGTCGGGGTTGTGGCGTCCTCAGCCGACTTTCCCTCCGGGGGTTCGCCATCCGCGACGCTCTATGTCACGCCCGCACTGTTGGGTGAGGTCGCGAGCACCTCCGCTGTCGCCTACGTCTCCGCCGTGCAGCTGCGCGGCGGGCCCGGCGACATCGCGTCCTTCGAATCCGCGGTCGCTCACCTTCGTGGTGGGGCCGATCTCTACGTCAGCGACGTCGACGGCAGCTACGCCGTCATCGAACGCTCCATCCATCTCCAGGCGGTGGCGTGGTGGATCCTCGCGGCCATAGCCGGTGCGGCCGGGCTCGTCGTGATCGCCCAGCTCCTCGCGCGCCAGGCTGCCGTCGACGCCCGCGAGTACCCCGTGTTGAGGACGATCGGCATGGGCACCGGGGATCTGTTCCGGCTCGGTCTCATGTCCGCGCTGGCCATAGCACTGGTCGGCGGGCTCGGCGCCATCGCGATCGCGTACGCGCTGAGTCCCCTGACCCCGATAGGCGAGGCCGCCGTTGCCGAGCCTGACCCGGGTCTCGCCTTCGACTCGGTCGCGCTCTTGCTCGGTGCCCTGGCCGTCTTCGTCGTAGTCGCGGCCGTGGGAGCCATCCCCGCCCGACTGGAGGCGAGCCGGCGGAGGACGCGAAGCGACGAAGGTGGCGGCCGTGGACCGCAGCGACCGTCGCTCGTGGCGGGGTGGCTCGCCCGTGGCGGTGCGCCGGTCAGCGCCGTGGTGGGCACACGTCTCGCCTTCGAGCGCGGCCGGGGCCAGACGGCCGTGCCCACGTTCGCGGCCTTCTGCGGCGCCACCCTGGCCGTCTTTGCCCTGATCGCGACATCGGTGTTCGGCGCGAGCCTCGGTCACCTCCTCGATTCGCCGCGCCTGTACGGCGGTACCTTCGACCTCCAGATCGAGAACCCGGGCGGCACGATCACGACCATCGTGCCGGCTCTGCTCCGCTACCCGGACATCTCCCAGCTCAGTTCCGGGGTCGAGGACTCGGTGCGCATCCAAGGCAGGGTGATCGACACGATCGCNNCGATGCCCTTCACGGTCGTCGGGACGGCGGCCTTCCCGGTCTTCGGGGCCCAGGGCGGACTCGGGACCGGCGCCGACATGAGCCTGCGGTCCTATGACCGCCTCGCCGGCTGCACCCCTGGGGACACGAGCACTATCTGCATCCTCGACGGTGCTGTTTTGAACGTGGGGCCTGGCCCTGGGGGCGCCGGCACCCTGGCGCGCCTCGAGACCGCGTACGGCAACGGGGCGGTTCTCCCCGTGGTCCCGACCTCGCTCGTGAATTTCGGCCAATCCTCGGACCTCCCCCTCGTCCTGGGCCTCGCGATGGCTCTGTTCGGGGCGGCGGCCGCCCTTCACTTCCTGCTCGTGAGCGTGACGCGGCGCCGGCACGATACGGGGATGCTCAAGACGCTCGGGCTCATCGGGCGCCAGGTACGCGCGGTCGTGCTCTGGCAGGTCACGGCCGTGGTGGTGGTCTCTCTCGTCATCGGGGTCCCGTTCGGCATCGTCGCCGGCCGCTTCGCGTGGAATCTCACGGCCTCGGACTTCGGCGTCATCTCCGACGTCGTGATCCCGGGTTGGCAGGTGGCGACCATCGTGGCCGGATCCATCGCGGCCGGGAACCTGCTCGCCGTCGTCCCGGCCGCCATGTCGTCACGGCTGCGGCCCGCACCCCTGCTGAGGGCGCAGTAGCTGTCGCAGGGCGAAAGGACGAGCCGCGGGGCCGCCAAAGATCGTGAACGTTCGTCTATGGCGTCCCATCGGAAGCCGCAGGTGAGTTTGCTACCGTCGAACGCCGTGGCGGCTTGATGGCAAGAGGAGGTACCGAGATGACGAGCGCCGACCTGCTGACTGACGGTTTCGGGCGGATTCACGAGATCGTGGAGGAGGTGCTGGACGGCCTGACGACCACCGAGCTGACCTCTCGCCTCGACGGCGAGGCGAATTCGATCGCCTGGCTCGTATGGCACCTGACCCGGGTCCAAGACGACCACATCGCGGACGTCGCCGGAACCGATCAGGCCTGGACCTCGTCGGGCTGGGCGGAGCGGTTCGCCCTACCGCTGGAGGTCTCGGATATCGGCTACGGCCACGGTCCCGACCAGGTTGCCGCGGTCACTGCCGACGCGGAGCTGCTGCGTGCGTACAACGACGCCGTCTACGACAACACGCTCCAGTTCGTCCAGCACGTGACCGACGCCGACCTTGATCGAGTCGTGGACGAGCGGTGGGACCCGCCTGTCACCCTCGGCGTCAGGCTCGTAAGTGTGATTGCCGACGATCTGCAACACGCCGGGCAGGCCGCGTATGTACGCGGGATCCTCGAGCGCCGGCGCTGAGCGCGGCCGTCGCCTGGTCACGAACCGAAAGGGGCGCTAGACGGGTCGGAGCCGCTCAAAGAGCTCGGCGAGCTCCTCCCGGTCGTCGATCACCACGTCTGCCATGGGCCGGCGAGCTCGAAGCAGCTCCGCCGTCCTGCCTGTGGCAGAGAGCAGCGCAGGGTCGCAGCCGTTCGGATCGGCGAGCGCAACGTTGCCGCTGCACGCGGTGACTGCTCCATCGGGTCCTCTCGGGCGCACGACCACGAGGAGCCGCCCCTGAACCACAGCGAAGCGCGCGGTGTGCATCGCGCCTGAGGAGGTCTCGCACTGGCAGATCACCACGGCGAGCGAGAGCCCCGACTGAATGCGGTCACGGGCCACGAGCTGGCGCCGGGCAACCGGTGTCCCAGGCGGTACCTCGGCTATGAGCCCTCCGCCGGAGGCGACGATCTCCTCCGCGAGAGCGGCGTTCGAGATTGGCGTCGGGACGTCCACGCCCGAGCCGAGCACCGCCCAGGTGAGGCCGCCGGCTGCCAGCGCGCTCTCGTGGGCGACGGTGTCGATGCCGGCCGCGAGCCCGGAGATGACCGCGAGGCCTGCAGCGACTGCACTTCTGGCGGCTGCATCGGCCACGCTCCGCCCAAAGCGCGACGGGTGGCGTGTGCCCACGACCGCCACAGCGGCAGCGGGCGGCAACGTGCCGCGTACCCACAGGGTCTTGGGCGGGGAGGGAATCGAACGCAGTCCGGCCGGGTAGTCGGGCGCGTTGATCCTAATGACCTCAGCTGGGAGCAACCTGCCGACGGATCGGTGTGATCGTCGAGCCGTTCGCCGGATGCGGCTCGCCGAGCGGCGCTGAGTCCCCTTCGGTCGCTGGCACCGAAGCCTCGCTGGTAACCGGCGCTGACTCCGTGTCGGTCCCGAGCGGAGACACTTCGCCGGTCATCTCGGGCTCAGGCGACGGCCGAGGCGAGACCCCCGGGCGTGAGGTGGCGAGGGAGCTTGAGGTGGAATTCACAAGTGCCGGACGGGCGCGACCCACGACCCCGATCTGACGAGCTTCGGCACTTGCAGCGGTCGGCTGGCGAACAAGAGGCGCCGCCGCCTTCTGGCGCAGTTCCATCAACGACCTCGCGCGCTTCCATTCCTTGCCCTGCAGCAGCTGCACAAGCTCGGGCATGTCACCAAGAAGATGCTCGGCCTCGCTGCGGTACTGCCCGGCGACACCACCCATGGCGAAGATGGCGGCACGAGAGAGCGAGGCGCCTTCCTCGGTCAGGGCGATCACCTGCAGGCGCGACGAGGCAACTGCGGCATCTTGCATGGAGCCCAGGGCGTCCTGGAGGCGGGTCATCTGGCGCACGAAGCCCTTCAATTCACCGTCGTACAGCCCCGAGGCGAACTCGAGCGCGTAACGGAGCCTCTTGCAGCGAATGCGCAGCCGGTGGTAGTCGGTTGCTGCACCCGTGCGCTTGGCCCGGCGGGCAGCCTTTCTCGCAGCACGGTGCCGCTCTTCGATCAGCTCCGGCATCGTTACAACGGCGGGCGCGCGGCCGGCAGTCGAGCGGCTCGAGGGACCCTGTGCGAGCATCGCCACGAGACCTGACACCAGCCGTTCGTAGCGCCGCGAGTCCAAAGCCTCGAGCAACGCTCGCCTCGCTTGCACACGATGACCGGCAAGCAGATCGGCTAGCTCGTCCAGGGCTTCACGGTGATCCCCGGGCATTTCCTCGGTCCAGTCATCGAAACGGCCGAGCTGGATGTCAAGGTCCCGCACCTCGCCGAGCAGCGCGGCCAGCCAGCCGAGCTCAGCGCGCAAACGCCCGGCCCGCACGGGAAGCACAGAGGCGAACATGTCCATTCCCGCGCGCATCCGCCTCGTCGCCACCCGCATCTGATGGAGCGATTCGATGTCCTCTCCGAGGCGCGTCCCCGGCACGCGTGCGAGCATCGCCGAGGCTTCCTTGCGAAGCACCCGGTAGGCGAGCTCGCCGAGCGTCGAGTCCGGGGACACCCCGACGGGCCCGAGGTCCGGGGGACCCGGGATACCGATTCCGGCGGCCATGAGACCAGCTTCGAACTTGGACAGGGTCGCCGGCTGAAGGCCGCACTCACGCCGCAACCGCTCCACGAATGGTTGCATTGCGTCCACCCAGGCAGGCTGCACCTCGACCTCGACGCGAGTCAGGCGGAGCCGTCGTCGTTCGTGCCCGATCGCGATGACCGTGTCGTCCAGCGCGAGCTCTCCCACCCTCTCGCCGTGGATAGCGAGATCGAAAGGACGTCGCCGTGTCCGCACCTCCAGAACCTGGTTGAGAGCCCGCGCTCCCGCGAGCGCCTCCACCCGCCATCCGACCTCACCGGCGCGATCCAGACCTGACAGGCCCGACGCGGGCAGCGGTTGAGTCACCTCGAGGCGGCGACGCAGCCCCTTCGTAGCGGTCGAAAGGTCCTTGAGCGTCGTCTCCAGGCGTCCGGCGCGCCGTCGAACACGCAGGACGTAACCTGCGCGGCCCATCCTCCAGTCTTCGGTGTCGACATAGACGTCGACAAGTCGTTTCGGGGCGCCCGGCACGATCTCGAGTCCCGGAATCGACTCGGCGACCGCCGTCGGACCGGTCCTCAACGCCAGCCAGCGCTCAACCGGCCGCAGGTCGAGTGCGTCGAGCTGCCACTCGACCTCTATGTCCGTTCGAGACTCACCCTGTGCGGACACCGAATACAAGCTAGCCGCGGAACACAAGAATTCTTCACAGTGCTATCGGTTACGGTCGGAGCATGACCGATTCTGCAGTGGCTCCGCCCCACGACCGCAGCGTCGTGCACGCCGCGGGGGGAATAGTCCTTCGCGCCGGCGACTCGGGCGGATGGGAGGTCGCTGTCGTGCACCGCCCCGAGCATCTCGACTGGACGCTCCCCAAGGGCAAGCTCGAAATCGACGAGACCCCGATCGAGTGCGCGCTGCGCGAAGTACGGGAGGAGACGGGCTACAGCTGCCACCTCGGCAGGTTCGTCGGTCAGGTCGAGTACACCGACCGCCGCGGCCGCGTGAAGGTCGTCTCGTACTGGCTGATGCAGCCTGTCGACGGCGCCTTCGAGCCCACGCCGGAGGTGGACGAGCTTCGCTGGCCGTCGCTTGGCGATGCCGGCCGGCTGCTCAGCTACTCACACGATCGAGACCTGCTCGAATCGGTCCAAACTCCCCTGACAAAGGCGAGCGAGTAACTCCGGCACCGGCGCGCCAGCCCGTGGCAGTCCTCACGCGAACACGTGCAACAGGCCGACCGCGGCGCCTCCGAGCACGAGCCATGTCGCGTTCACGCGCCACCGCCACAGCAGGCCAAGACTGCATACGGCAGTGAGCACGGCAAGCCAGTCGACCAAGCTCGTCCGACCCAGTTGCACCGTGACACCGGTCATCAGGGCGACAGCGGCGACGTTGACCCCGTCGAGCGCGGAGGCGCTCCACGGCGAGCGCCTCGCGCGACGCAGCAGCGGCATCAGCGCGGCCACGAACACGAACGACGGCAGGAAGATCGCGACGGTGGCGAGCAGCGCGCCGGGTAGTCCGCCGACCACGTAACCGATCGAGGTCGCCGTGGTGAAGACCGGACCCGGGGTCACCTGGCCGATCGCCACCGTCGCGAGCAGCTGGGACTGTGTCAGCCAGTGGTTGCCCAGCACGAGATCGCTGTGGAGATAAGACACAAGGACGTAACCGGAGCCGAAGACGATCGAGCCGAGCTTCAAGAATTCCAGGAACACCGACGCCAGCGAGGCCCGCGCGAAACGCGACGGAGGAGATCCGACATGACGGGCGAGATGCATCCTCGTCACGAGCATCGGAACCGCCGAACCCGCGCCGCCCGGCACGGCTCGTGTCAATCGATGTCTGTTCTCGACAAGGGCGACGACCAGCGCCGCGCCGAGAAGGATCAACAGCGGGCTCACGCCGAGGAAATACGCAGCAAGGCCCGCTCCGGCGACCACTGCGAGAAGCCGACGTTTGACGGCGGTCCTCGCCAGTCCCACCACCGCGTTCGCGATGATCGCGACGACCACAGGCTTGATGCCGAACAGCATGCCGGCGCCTGCGTCCGTCGTCCCGTAGCTCACGTAAGCCCAGGAGAGAACGAGCACGAGCAACATCGACGGCAGGATGAAACAGGCGCCGCCGACGATGAGCCCCGCCCAGCCTTTGCGACGACGGGCCAACATGAGGGCGACCTCGGTCGACGTCGGCCCGGGGAGCAGGCTCGCCCCGCCGATGAAGTCGAGCAGTTCCTGCTCGCTCACCCAGCCTCTGCGCATGACAAGCTCAGAGCGCATCATCGCGAGGTGTGACGCCGGACCGCCGAAAGCCGTAGTGCCGAGACGGAGATATGAGCTCGCCACCTCGGCGAGCGTCGTCCGCAGCTCAGGCGCCGGTACGCAGGGCTCTGCGTCGCCCGGCAGCGCGCTCATGGCTGGTGGCGCCGCAAGACCCGCCCACCCGTCCTGTCGCGGCACACGGTCGACAACCTAACCGGACCCGGCCGGCCGGCCGTGAGAAGATCCGTTCATGTCTGACTCCTGCCAGGCGCCGCAAGGCTTCCTAGAGGCAATCAGCGACGCCGTCGGACCCGATCACTGCCTCAGCGATCCGGAGCTCAAGGCCTCCTACGAACTCGACTGGACAAGGCGCTTCGGTGGCCCCGCCCTTGTCGTGGCCCGGCCCGCGAACACCTCAGAGGTCGCCAAGGTGCTCGCCGCCTGCAACCGGTTCCATGTTGCCGTGGTTCCCCAGGGCGGCAACACAGGTCTCGTGGGCGGCTCGGTGCCGAGACACGGCGAGGCAGTGCTGAGCGTCAGCCGTCTCAGCCGCGTCCTCAGCTGCGATCCCGAGGAGGGGCTCATCGTGGCGGAGGCGGGCACGACGCTCGCCGCGGCGCAGGCGGCGGCGGCAGGCGTGCACGCCGAGCTGGGCATCGACATCGCGGCGCGCGACTCCGCGACGCTCGGAGGCATGGTCGCCACCAACGCCGGCGGCATCCACGTCATCCGGCACGGCCCGATGCGCGCCCGCCTCGGCGGAATTGAAGTCGTGCTCGCGGACGGCACCGTCGCGAGCCGCCTGTCGGGGCTCGTGAAGGACAACGTCGGATACGACCTGGCCCAGATCATGGCGGGCAGCGAAGGCACGCTCGGCGTGGTGACAAAGGTCGTACTCCACCTCGTTCCGGTTCCGCCCTTCCGCGTCACTGCCCTCATCGGTCTGCGTGGCATCGAGCACTCGTCGCCGGACCCGGCTGAAACTGTCCGCTCCGTGTCGGAGGTGGCAGTCGGGTTGGCAGCTCGGCTGCGCCGACGCGTGGACGGGATCGACGCGCTGGAGCTCGTGTACGCGGACGGGATGACGCTCGTCCGGGAGGTGATGAGCCTTCCCGCCCCGCCGGACCCTGGAGCCGACGCCTGGCTTCTTGTGGAGGCCTCGGGCGGGCGGGACCCGAGCGACATGCTCGCCGAAGCCATCGAGGACGCCCCGGGGGTCACAGAAGTCGCCGTCGGCGACGATGCGGGCGGCCGCGCTCGCCTGTGGGCGTACCGTGAGCGCCATACCGAGGCGATCGCGACGCTCGGAGTGCCTCACAAGCTCGACCTGACGCTGCCGATGAAGGCTTTCGCCGAGTTCGCCGGTGCAGTCCGGTCCGAAGTCTCGGCGGCATTGCGCGGGCGAACCGACACGCGAGTCATCATGTTCGGCCACGTCGGTGACGGGAACCTGCACGTCAACATGATCGGCCCCGAGCCCGAGGACTACCGCGCCGATGACGCCGTCTTCCGGATGGTGATACTGCGCGGCGGCTCCATCAGCGCCGAGCACGGAGTCGGCGTCGCAAAGCTCGACCTCGTCTCGGCGGCCCGCTCGGCCGGCGACCTAACGGTCATGCGGAGGGTTAAGGACGCGCTCGACCCGAGCGGGATACTCAACCCTGGTGTGCTCCTGCCGCCCGTTGGCTAGCAGGATTCGGCGCGCCCTGGCGGAGGCAGTACCGTCCTTGATGTGTCAAGGCGCGCATGGCTCCTCTTCGGCGCGCTCAGCGCCATATGGGGCGTGCCGTACCTACTGATACGCATATCGGTACGGGAAGTGGCACCGTCGACGCTCATCTTCTTCCGCACGGCGCCGGTCGCGTTGGTCCTCCTGCCGGTGATCGCCTACCGCAGGCAACTGCCCGAGCTTGTGCGCTGTTGGCGGCCGTTGCTCGCGTATACGGCGGCAGAGATCCTGCTGCCCTGGCTCATGCTCTTCANNNGGGCTCCTGCTCGGACTTGCGGGCGTTGCGCTGCTCGTCGGCATCGACGTCCGTGGGGCCACCGCCTGGCCCATCGCAGCGATGTTGGTACCTATCGTCGGCTACGCCATCGGGCCGAGGATCTTCAACCGGTACCTGTCCGAGCTGCCGAACCTCGCGGTGGTGGCCGGCTCACTGGCCATAGCGGCACTCTTCTACGCGCCCTTTGCGTTTTCCAACCTGCCTGCACATATGTCCACGGAGGTGACCTGGTCGGTGATCGGCCTCGCAGTCGGACCCACATTGGCCGGATTCATCGTGTTCTTCGCTCTGATCGGCGAGATCGGGCCCGTCCGTACGACCGTTGTCACCTACGTCAACCCGGCTGTTGCCCTCATCCTCGGCGTCGTACTGCTCGGCGAGCCCTTCACCATCGGCCTGGGCCTCGGCTTCCCGCTGGTCATCGCAGGCTCTGTGCTCGCGACCCGCCGGCGACAGCCCGTGACCTCCAGGTCGTCTGCCGCGGTCGAGGTTGCGGGACCTGACCCTACGATGTAACGCAGGCGGGGGGTTAGTGGACGGTACTCCGTAGCCCAGTGAGGCGGACGGCAAGTGGGGGTGTTCTATGGCCGAGGAGTCTGAACAGTCGTCGGGTCGTCCCGATCCGGGAACGAAGCCGGTCCACATGGGCCGTCGAACGGTGCTCGGGATCCTCGGGCTGGCAGGGATCGGCATTGCCGTCGGCGCGAAGGTCGACAACGCGCTCGGGAGCGTCAGCAGCGCCGTCAGCAACGCCATCGGTGTCCCGTTGCCTGGAGACGACCAGTTCCGCTTCTATACCGTCACCGGCTCCTATCCGGTCATTCCCGCCGACACCTACGAGCTGACGGTCGAAGGCATGGTCCGCGAACCGCTCCGGCTCCGGCTCGCCGACCTCCTGTCCATGAAACGGACCACTCTCGTCCATCGGTTCCAGTGCGTCACGGGCTGGTACGTGCCGAACGTGCATTGGCAAGGAGTGCTTCTTTCCGACGTGCTCGAACACGCCGGGGTAGCACCCGAGGCGACGGCACTGAGGTTCTTCTCGGCCGACGGCGAGTACACCGAGAGTCTCACGCTCGCCCAGGCCCAGCGTCCCGACATCCTCGTAGCCGACAAGATGCTTGGCGCCAACGTCACCGCCGACCACGGTGGTCCAGTTCGGTTGTATGTCGCGCCCATGTACGGCTACAAGTCGATCAAGTGGCTGAACCGCATCGAAGTGACGAACCAGGTCGTCAACGGCTACTGGGAGGACAACGGCTACCCGGCCAACGCCTGGATCGGCGGCTCATCGTCGGTGAGCGTCGTACCCTGAGTCTCGCCGGAGCCGGAGCCGGAGCCGGACATCGAAATGTCCTCTGACACAGAGCTGGCACGCTTCGACCTTGTCGAGCGCCTGGTGCATTGGAGCACGGCGATCATGATGCTGACGCTGATCGTCACCGGGGCGATCTTGTACCTCCCGTCTCTGGCCCTTCGTGTCGGCCATCGCGGCCTCGTCGAGAACATTCACGTCATCACGGGTCTGTCCCTGCTCGGGCCTCTGGTGCTCGGAGTCGCCGGGCCCTGGCGCAAACGACTGATCAAGGACCTGCGCCGATTCGACCGCTGGGGAGCTTCCGACTTCGACTGGTTCAGGGGCCCCGCCCGCCGCTCGGGTCTTCCTCGGGACAAGTTCAACGGAGGCCAGAAGATCGAGGCCGCCTTCCTCGGGGCGGTGATGGTCGCCGCGCTCGTGACGGGCGTCATCATGCGCTTCGCACCGTCGTCGTGGATCACCTGGGCGACAGGGGCCACACTCGTGCACGACGCCCTCTTCTTCGCGATCGTGGCGGCCGTGATCGCGCACGTCGCGTTCGCGCTGTCGCGGCCCGACCAGCTCGTCTCGATGTTCAACGGGCGGATCCCGCGCTCGTGGGCGAAACTGCACGCCGGCGCCTGGCTGTCCGAGGTCGAGGTGTCCAAGGGCGAGGTGTCCGAGGCCGATCTAGCTGGACCACCGGGTGGATCTTCGCCGTAAGATGCGCCAGTGCCACCACGCCGCGGGAGCCCACGTGTACTGGCTGTGGCGCGCGGTGACGAGCCGGCAGATCTCCTTCTCAAAGGTGGCAGCGTCTTCGTGCCCGGCACACGAGAATGGGTGGCAACCGATCTCGCCATTGCAGACCGGACCATCGCGGGTTGGGGCCCTCGCGAGGCGCACGAGACCGTAGACGTGAGCGGAGCGGCGCTCACCGCCGCGTTCGTCGACGTCCACATGCACCTCGAGTCCACCAAGCTCTGGGTCGACGAGTTCGTCCGCGCCGTACTGCCTCATGGGACGACGGCGGTGGCCGCGGACCCGCACGAGATCGCCAACGTCTTCGGCGTTCCAGGCATCGTCGCCTTGGCCGAGGCGTCGGNNGCCGCCGAGTTCTCCACCGCGGAGCTGACCGAGCTCCTCGACAGGCATGGGGCGATCGGAATTGCCGAAGTCATGAACTTCCCAGGTGTCGTGAACGGCGACCCAGATGTCCTCGCCAAGATCGCGACCGCCGGCCACAAGCGCGTCGACGGCCACGCGCCCGGCGTTGCCGGCTGCCAACTGGATGCCTACCTCGCCGCCGGCGTCGAGTCCGACCACGAGTGCACCGAGCTCGAAGAGGCCGAGGAGAAGCGCCGCAAAGGCATGTGGATCTTCATTCGGGAGGGTTCCGCGTCCCGCAACCTCGCGGCCTTGATCGGGACTGTGCTCCTCCACGGGACCGATCGGATCGCGCTCTGCACCGATGACCGCGAACCGGACACACTGCTGCACTCCGGCCACGTCAACGACTGCGCGCGCCTCGCGGTCGCGGCCGGCGTGCGCGCCGAGGACGCCCTCGTGATGGTGACGAGCAATCCCGCCGACTACTACCGTTTCGACCACTTGGGCTGGCTCGCGCCTGGCTACCAAGCTGACGTGCTGTGCTTCGACGACCTGTCGGGTTTCGAGCCGGCGCGGGTTTGGCAGGCCGGCAAATTGGTGGCCGCGAATGGTGCCATCGTGCCAGGAGCCGTCCCGAGCGTGGGCGCCCCGGACTGGATGCGCGCGTCGGTCCACCTGGAGAGCCCGCCAGGACCCAGTGCGTTCGATCGCCCGCCGCCGGCCGGCGGCCGTGCCCGGGTGATCGGGGTCGAGTCGCGCTCACTGACGACACGGGACCTCGTCCTCGATGTGACCGATCCGTCGGCGCAGGTGGCGCGCATCGCAGTGGTCGAGCGGCACCGCCGCACCGGCCGGATCGGCCTCGGATACGTGCACGGCTTCGGCCTTGCCCGCGGAGCCATCGCGTCGACCGTCGCGCACGACGCCCACAACTGCATGGTCGTTGGTGCCATCGACGAGTCCGGTCCGGCCGAGATGGCCGTCGCGGTCGCCCGGCTGGCCGAGATAGGCGGCGGGCAGGTCGCGGTACGCGATGGACGAGTGCTGGCCGAGGTTCGGCTGCCCATCGGCGGTCTGATGAGCGACCAGAGCATCGAGGAAGTGGCCCGAGAGGTGCGACTCCTGGCTGACGCTGCATCCAACGGCCTTGGCGTGACGATCGACTCGCCGTTCATGCAGCTGAGCTTCCTCGGCCTGTCGGTGCTCCCGGAGCTCCGGATCACCGACAAGGGTCTCGTCGACGTGATGAAGTTCGCGATCGTCGATGTCGCCGCGCCTTGACCGACACGACCGCGACCTGACCGAGCCGACCGCGCCCTGGCCGGCACCGGATGGTCGCTGGAGGTGGTCGGCGACTATAGGCTGTATTTATGCTGGTATTTCTGCCGGTCTCCCTGGAAGAGGCCTTTGACGCGTTCGAGCAATGTCCGGACGCCCAACTCCTCGCCGGCGGGACCGACTTCATGGTCGAGGTCAATTTCGCCCTCCGGCAGCCTCCGGCGGTTGTGTGCCTGCGAAAGGTCGAAGAGCTCAAGGGGTGGCGGCTCGACGGTGCCGACGTGGTGCTCGGCGCCGGCATCACCTACACCGAGCTCATGGCACCACAACTCGGCGACCTTCTGCCGGGTCTAGCCCAGGCGTCGCGCACTGTCGGGTCCCCGCAGATCCGCAATGCGGGCACACTGGGAGGCAACCTTGGCACGGCGTCGCCTGCCGGCGACTCGCTCCCGGTGCTCGCTGCGCTCGACGCCAAGATCGTCGTGGCATCCAAGCAGGGGCGCCGAATCCTGGAGCTCGACGATCTCATCGTCGGCCCCAAGCGAACCACGCTCGGCCCAGGCGAGGTCATCGTCGAAGTCCGGGTTCCAGCCGCGCTGGGGTCGCAGGAGTTCCTGAAGGTCGGCACACGCAACGCAATGGTGATCGCGGTCGCGAACGTGGCGCTCGTCGTCGACTGGGCAGGGCGTTCGGTCCGGTGCGCTCTCGGCTCGGTCGGGCCCGTGGTGATCCGAGCGCGCGACGCAGAAGAGCTCATCTCCTCCAGGATCGACTGGGCGGGACGGACACTCCCCGACGATGGCGACCTCGCAGAGTTCACCGCGTTGGTACGCTCCGCGGCGCGGCCCATCGACGACCACCGCTCCACGGCGGACTACCGTCGGCACGCTGTGGGAGTGTGCGCCTACCGGGCACTCGGACGCGTATTCGCCAACCACAACGGAGAGACATTGGAGCGCACATCGTGGGCGAGTTGATCGACTACCAGCTCCGCGTCAACGGTCGGGAGCGCGACGTTGCCGACGCGTGGCTCGGAGAAAGCCTCCTCTATGTGCTGCGCGAGCGCCTCGGCCTCCCCGGGTCGAAGAATGCCTGTGAGCAAGGCGAATGCGGATCGTGCTCGGTTCTCATGGACGGCAAGCTCGTTTGCTCCTGCATGGTGCTTGCCGCGGGCGCCGTCGGTTGCGACATCGTGACCGTCGAGGGTCTTTCCGCCGGAGAGGACGATCTCTCCGACATCCAAGCCGCGTTTCTCGCCGAAGGCGGCGTGCAGTGCGGGTTCTGTACCCCGGGCTTCGTGGTCAGCGTGCACGACCTGCTCGAGCACAATCCCGACCCTACCGAGCTGGAGGTTCGCGAAGCCGTCTCGGGCAANNCACGGCGCGGCCGGCTCGGTGAGAGCGCGCCGCGGCCCGATGGAGTGCCCAAGGTTCGCGGCGAGTTCGCCTTCTCCTCCGACATGTCCGCCGAAGGCATGCTCTGGGGACACATCTTGCGCTCCCCGCATCCTGCCGCGGTGATCCACGGCATCGACGTGTCCGAGGCCCTGCGGATCCCCGGTGTGCGAGCGGTCCTCACCTCCGACGACGTGCCCGGTCGCAAGACCTACGGTCTCGATTACCCCGACCAACCCGTCTTCGCGTGGGACGTCGTCCGGTTCATGGGCGAACCGGTCGCTGCGGTGGCAGCGGACCACCCAGACACGGCGCGACGCGCGGCCAAGGCGATCATCGTCAACTATGCACCGACCGAACCGATGACCGATCCGGTGACGGCCGCCGATGCGGAGCCGATCCATCCGCTCGGCAACGTGCTCCACCGTCAGAGGGTCCGTACCGGCGATCCTGACGCCACCGGAGCAGTCGTGGTCGAGGGTCGCTATGAGACAGCCATGCAGGATCAGGCTCAGATGGGCCCCGAGTCCGGGCTCGCGATCCCGGGTGAGGACGGCAGTGTCGACCTCTACATCGCCACCCAGTGGCTGCACATCGACCAAGAGCAGATGGCGGCATGCCTAGCGCTCCCGCTCGAGAAGGTCAGACTCCACCTGGCCGGAGTCGGCGGTTCCTTCGGGGCCCGCGAGGACCTGAGCATGCAAGTGCAGATATGCCTGCTGGCGCTGCGCACCGGGCGCCCGGTGAAGATGGTCTACTCCCGCGAGGAGTCGTTCCTGGGCCACGTCCACAGGCATCCGGCGGTCATGTGGTACCGCCATCACGCCGATGCCGAAGGCCGGTTGGTGAAGGTCGAGGCGCGCATCATCCTCGACGGCGGCGCGTACCTGTCGACATCGACAGCCGTGACCATGAACGCTGCCTGCATGGCGCCGGGGCCGTACCGAGTCGAGAACGCTGTCGTCGAGGCGGTTGCGGTCCGGACCAACAACCCCCCGTGCGGGGCAATGAGGGGCTTCGGATCGGTTCAGGCCTGTTTTGCGCATGAGGCCCAGATGGACAAGCTGGCAGCAGCGCTCGGGATCGACCCGGTCGAGCTGAGGCTCCGCAATGTGCTGAAGTCCGGGGACTCGCTGATCACCGGGCAGGTACTGCGGGGCACCGCGCCCGTCGCCGAGGTCATCCGGACCTGTGCTGCTGCTCGCCTGCCCGCCGGCGGTCCAACGACCGCGGCGGAGCTCGAGCTCCCCGGCGGCGCCGGTCGAACCGCCGACCGCAACCGCGTGCGGCGCGGTGTCGGGTTTGCCGTGAGCGTCAAGAACCTCATGTACGGAGGCGGCTTCGACGACTACTCGTCGGCACGATGCCGGCTCGAGGACGGTGTGGCCACCATCACCTGTGCCGCCGTCGAGGTCGGGCAAGGCTTTGTCACCCTTGCGCAGCAGATCGCCCGCGATGTGCTCGGAGTCACCGACGTGATCCTCGCCCCTCCGGGCACGGCCGACATCGGCTCGGCGGGGTCGACCTCGGCCAGCCGCCAGACCTGGATGTCCGGCGGGGCCGTCCAAAAAGCCTGCCTTGCGGTCCGTGAGCGGTTGTTCACGTCCGTCGCGA
>PMZN01000158.1:21182-30360 GCA_003170375.1 Acidimicrobiaceae bacterium
GCAGTCGTCGACGTCGACCTCGATCTCGGCCTGGTGCGCGTCGTGGAAATCGCCACTTCCCAAGACGTTGGTCGCGTGCTCAACCCGGTCCAGCTGGTAGGCCAGTTGGAAGGCGGCATCGCTCAGGGTGTCGGGCTTGCCGTGATGGAGGAGATCGTTCTCGATCATGGCCGGGTGCGGAATCCCTCCTTCACCGACTATGTCATCCCGACTGCGCTTGACATGCCTCCCGTGCACATCGCGGCGCTGATAGAGGAGGCGGAGCCCGGGTCGCCTATGGGCGCCAAGGGTGCCGGCGAGCCGCCGATGATCTCTTCAGTGGCTGCCGTGGTGGCCGCGATCCGAAACGCCACCGGACTGGAGCTTCCGAGAGCGCCTGTCCGCCCTCAGGACATCGCGCTTGCGGGCTCGGGCCCCGGTCCGGCAACGGGATCAAGTCCAATCAATGTGGAGGTATCGCCGTGAGCACACAGGTTGCCGTCTATCTGCAGGACGCACACGCAGTCCGAGAAGGAATGGAGATCGCGCGCTACGCGGAATCCAAGGGGTTCCACGCGATCTGGCAGGCCGAGAGCCGACTCGTGCGTGAGGCCACCGTTCCGATGGCGGCGTTCCTTGCCGTCACCGAGCGGATCAAGGTGGGCTCCGGGGTCGTGAACAACTGGACACGGAACCCGGCGCTGCTCGCATCGACCTTCTCGACCTTGGACGACCTCGCTCCGGGCCGGGTGATCCTCGGGATCGGCGCCTGGTGGGAGCCACTGGCCAGCAAGGTGGGCGTGAAGCGAACCAAGCCCCTGCTCGCGATGCGTGAGACCATCGAAGCAGTCCGCGCCCTGCTCGCCGACCAGCACGTCACCTACGACGGCGAGTTCGTCCATCTCGACGGTGTCGAGCTCGACTACGTCCACCAGGAGCGCCGGCCCAAGGAGGTTCCGATCTACCTCGGAGCAACCGGCATGCAGATGATGGAGCTGGCTGGGGAGATCGCTGACGGAGTCGTTCTCAACTACCTCGTTTCGCCGATCTACAACGACATGGCGATGGATCATCTCGAGCGTGGCGCCCACCGGGCCGGCCGCTCGGCCACCGACCTCGACCGCCCGCAACTCGTGGTGTGCTCGCTCGACGAGGACCGCGGTGCCGCTCTCGACGCGGCACGTCTGCTAGTTACCCAGTACCTCGGTCAGCAACCACACATCATGAAGGCGTCCGGCGTCCCGGAATCTCTGCTGGAGGACATCAGCAAGGTGCTGACATGGCCCGCAACCGCCGAAGAGGTGGAGGCAGCTTCCAAGTTCGTGCCCGACGAGGTCGTGCAGATGATCACGGCGTCGGGGACTGCCGACGAGTGCAAGGCAAAGGTGGCCGAGTACGTGCACCGCGGGTGCACCTGCCCGGTGCTCTACCCGCTCGGCTCGGACGTGCACGCCATGATCGACGCGTTCGCGGACTGGACCGCCTGAGCGCGCCTATGCGCGTTAGGTGTCAAGTGGAGGATCGGGGCGCGGCAGCAGTCGCGTCGGTGTCGAGGTGGGCTCTAGAGCCGGGCCCAGAGGCGCTGCGCCTGTTCGCGCGCTCGCGCGCGTATTTCGAGCGCGTCGACGCGTGTCGGGCGTCCGTCCCGGAAGACGACCTCACCGGCGACGACGACCTCAACCGGCTGCACACCTGGAGTGAAGGCGAGATGCCACGGGTCGATCGGGTCGTAGCTCCAGCGGACTCGGTCCTCTGCTGCCTCCGGGACGAGGGCTCTGCCGCCCTCCAGCCAAGACCAGGCTGCATCAGGAGTCGCCGTCACGTCGTCCTCCCGGTGGCGGACGTAGGCGATGCGGAATTCCTCCAGCATGTCCCCGCCGATGCCGTCGGTGCCGAGCACGACCGTGTTCTCCAGACTCGCGGGGCGGGCATAGCCGACGCCATTGTTCATGTTCGAGCGCGGGTTGTGAGCCACCGTCCCCCGAAGCGGGCGGTCCAGGTGCACGCAGTGGGCGAGAAGCCAGTCGTCAGTCGTCATGCCCTCGAGCCGCTCGCCGGCTGCCGAGTCGACGCGACCCTCGGCGACGTGGATGTGCACGCCTTGGCCGAGGTCGGTTGCCAGCCCGGCCACCGCCTCGAGCGTGGACTCCGAAAGCGTGAAACAGGCATGGGCGCCGACGAACCCGCGCCCGCCCGAGCGCAGGAAGCGCTCGTTCTCGGCCAAACCGGCACGCATGCCATCAGGACCGTTGCGGTCAGTGACCTCGTAACAACAAGAGCTCCTTACGCCGACCTCGGCGCAAGCGTCCGCGATGACACTGAGAGAGCCCTCGATGGCATTCGGGGACGCATGATGGTCAACGATCGCGGTCGTCCCCCGCTCGAGCGCCTCGAGCGCTCCCAGCATCGCTGACCACCTGATCATGTCGAGGTCGAGCGCGCAGTCGAGCCGCCACCACACGAGCTCGAGGATCTCTTGGAAATTGTGCGGTGTTCGCGGCGGCGCCGGCATGCCGCGAGCCAGCGCCGAGTAGAGGTGATGGTGGCCGCAGACCAGTCCGCAGGTCACGCCCGGTACGGAGAGGTTGTCCGTGACCTCAAGAGCGGCAGCGCTCATTCGTCCGCCGCGCCGACAGCCGCACCAACCGGCACGCGCATCGGCAGACTCGAGCGCCAAAGGCCGTCCAGGTCGTGCAACGCAGCGGCGACCGCTCCGGCCGTGGGCACCAGGCCGATCTCGCCGACACCCTTGATCCCATAAGGGGATCTCGGCTGGGGCGCCTCGACGAGAATGACCTCGATGGTCGGCACGTCCTTGGCCCGGATGATCCCCAGGCTCCGAAGCGTCATGTTCTGTGGCCGCCCCTCGTCGTCACAAGGGAATTCCTCGGACAAAGCGTAGCCGAGGCCCATATGCACGGCCCCTTGGATCTGGCCCTCACACAGGAGCGGATTGACGGCACGTCCTACATCGTGGACCGCCACGACCTTTTCGATCTTGCCGGTCTCACGGTCCAGGACCACGAGTTGGGCGGCGTAGGAGAAGACGGCATGGATCACCGGGTTCTCGAGACCCTCATCCAGCGAGTTGGTCCAGTCGACGCGGTACTCGCCCTCGTAGTCCACACCCGGGCGGCACCCGTCAGCGAGCGCGCGCCGACAAGCGTCGGAGACCGCGCCAGCTCCCATCACCGTCCCGCGAGAACCGGTCGTCTGGCCGGCACCCAGCTCGCGCGTCGTGTCGACCACCACCCGCACCTGTCCCGGATCCACGCCGAGCTCCTCGACGGCGACCTGGAGCGCGACCGTGTGGACACCCTGGCCCATCTCGGTCCAGCAGTGGCGAACCTCCACCTCGCCATCTTCGGAGAACCGGACGACTGCCCTGACGATCTCGAGAAAACCGTTCCCGAGACCGGAATTCTTGAGCCCGAAGCCGAGGCCCACAGCCTTGCCGCCGTTGACCGCCTCGTCGTAGGCGGGCTTTACGGCCTCCAGGCAGGCTCTCGCGCCGAGCGATCCGTCATCCATGATCTGTCCGGGCCCCCACACGACGCCTGGCGTCACCGCGTTGCGAAACCGCATCTCCCAGGCGCTGATGCCAACTTCAGCCGCCAACCGGTCGATGACTCCCTCCATCGCGAACTGCGCCTGATTGGCGCCAAAGCCGCGAAAGGCTCCGCACACGGGGTTGTTGGTCCGCACGGCAATGGACTCGACGTCGATCGCCGGCACGCGGTAGGGCCCCGACGCGTGACCGGCGGCGCGTTCTAGGACCTCCACACCGACGGACGCGTACGGCCCGGAGTCAGAGAGCAATCGGGCCTTCAAAGCGGTGAGCCGGCCGTCACCGTCGCATCCGGCCCAGTACTCGATGCGAAACGGATGACGCTTGGGGTGCAAGAGCAACGACTCCTCGCGCGACAGAGTGCACTTCACCGGTTTCTGCAGCAACCACGCGGCGAGCGCCGTCTGGGCCTGGTTGGACATGTCCTCCTTGCCACCGAACGCGCCGCCATTGGACACCTGCTCGACGACGACCTGCGCGGTGGTGACCCCGAGCACTGCGGCGATCTGGTTGCGGTCGTCCCAGACGCCCTGACCGCCTGAGAACACCTTCAAGGTGCCATCCGGTCCGGGCGTGGCAAGTGTCGACTCGGGTTCGAGGAAGGCATGTTCGACGCGCTGGGTCTGGAAGATCTCGTGGACCGTGTGGGCGGACGTGGCGAGCGCGCCATCCACGTCGCCGCGCCGGTAAGCCCTGCGGGCGAGCACGTTGCCGTCGAGCTCCCAGACAGCGTCCTCGGGATCGTCGATCGCCGCCACCGCGTCGGTCAGCGGGCGCAGCGGCCTGTAGGAGACCTCGACGAGCTTGGCTGCCTCCCGGGCAGTCTCCCTCGAGTCGGCGACGACAAATGCAAGGACATCACCCAGATAGGACGTTCGTCCGCCCTCGGGTATGAACACCGGCCAGTCGGCGTGGATGATCCCGACCCGCAGGTCACCCGGGACGTCGGCAGCCGTGAACACAGCCTTGACGCCGGGCACGGCGCCCGCCGCAGTCGTATCGATCTTGAGCACGTCGGCCCTGGCGTGGTCCGCAAGCCGGAGCGCTCCGTGAAGCATGCCCGCAACCCTGATGTCGTCCACATAGTCACGGTCGCCGAGCGCGAGCTCGATGCCCTCGTACCTGGCGCCTCGGGTCCCGAGGCCTCCAGAGGGGATCGCCGGAGGCGATTCGCCGCTTGCCAGCACTTCCACCGCGTCGAGGATCTTGCTGTAACCGGTGCAGCGGCACAGATGCGCCCCGAGATAGCGAGCAGCCTCGTCGCGGGTAAGACCCGATCCCTTCTTGTCGATGAGCGCTTTGACCCGCACGAGAATGCCGGGCGTGCAGAAACCGCATTGCAGGGCCCCAGCGGCGGCGAACGCGGCAGCCAAGCGCTCCCTCTCGGTGGCGTCGAACCCCTCCAGGGTGGTAATCGACCTTCCAGCCGCCTTCTCCAGTGAGATCTGGCAGCTCACCGACGCCTTGCCGTCGATCAGCACCGTGCAACATCCGCACTGGCCCGACGGCGAGCAGCCGTCCTTGGGCGATGTGACGTCGAGCTCCTCGCGCAAGGCCGCGAGAAGATGCGGGTGATCGCCGACTTCGACCGGCTGTCCGTTCAGCGTGAACTTCGTCATCGCCTGCGCGTCCCCCTATCGCCTAGGCGGCCCGGTACCCTGCAGACCGAGGTGTTGTTCAAGGTTCTCAGAGTACCGGTTCCGCCTTGCGACTTAGCCCCCCGGGTACGGCGAGGCGAAGAGCCTGTTGCAACGGCCGCCGTCTACCCTCAATCCAGGGTGAAGAGAGTCCCGGTCTCGCCATGCAGCGCTCGGGCGACGTTCTCCGGATTCGTCACGATCGCCGTAGTTCCACCGTTGGAGAGATAATTGACGACCGCCTGGATCTTCGGCGCCATGCTGCCCGCTGCGAAGTGCACGCCCTCGGCCAGGTGCGCCTTGGCCTCAGCCAGCGTGAGGTGGCCGACCAGGGTCTCTTCAGGCGTGCCGAAGTTCAGCGCCACCTTCTCGACCGCAGTCGAGATGATGAGAAGGTCGGCTCCCAGGTTGTTGGCCAGCAAAGCCGACGCCAGGTCCTTGTCGATGACGGCGGCGACACCGTGGAGATTGCCGTCCGCGTCTGCGACCACCGGGATCCCGCCCCCGCCGACCGTGATCACAACGACGCCGGCTGCGATCAAGGCTCGGATCGCGGGAAGCTCGACGATGCGAAGAGGTTGGGGCGATGCCACGACTCGCCTGTATCCCCGATTCGCGTCGTTGACGATGTCCCAGCCTTCCTTGCGACGTCTTTCGGCCTGCTCCTCGTCCATGAACCCGCCGAT
This sequence comes from Acidimicrobiaceae bacterium, assembly GCA_003170375.1. Taxonomy (GTDB): domain Bacteria; phylum Actinomycetota; class Acidimicrobiia; order Acidimicrobiales; family Bog-793; genus Fen-455. Next base: position 27,053 of record PMZN01000158.1, read on the forward strand.
GGGCTTGGTCGGGTTCTTGAACGCCGGGTCGTCAGCGGCCACCTCTGTCTGGCAGATGACCGTCGCAGCCTCTCGGTCTACGCCGAGCCGGCGAAACTCGTTGCAGAGGTTCTGCTGCAACGCATAGCCGATCGCGCCCTGGCTGTCCGCACCGCAGACGTCGAGCGGGACCTCGTGCATCTCGTGGGCCGCAAGCTCCGAGCGCCGCAGGATGAACCCTACCTGTGGTCCGTTGCCGTGGCTGATGGCTACATTCCAGCCTTCTTGAATCATGGCGACGATGTGCCGGCATGTCTCTTGGGCGGCGATGTACTGGTCGACCACGGTCTGGTGCTGCTTGTCCTTGATGAGCGAGTTGCCGCCGATCGCAACCACAGCCGTTCCCGGGGTCTTGAACAGGGTTTCCATTGGCGCTCTTCCTCAGCTCATCGTCAGCGCCATCACGGCCTTTTGGGCGTGAAGGCGGTTCTCGGCCTGGTCGTAGACGATCGAGTGCGGCCCGTCGATCACAGCGTCGGCGACTTCCACGTTGCGGTCGGCAGGCAGCGGGTGCATGAAGATGGCGTCGTCGTTGGTGAGCGCCATGCGCTTTTCGTCGGTGATCCAGGTGCCGTACTTGTCGATGAGGCGCTTGTCCTCTTCTGGGTCTTGGGTCGTGAGCAGAGCGCCCCAGCTCTTGGCGTAGATGACGTCGGTGCCTTTGAAGCCCTCGTCGAAATCGTCGAGGATCTCGAATGACGCGTGGGCCTTGCGGGCGTTCTCCCGGCCCTGCTCGACGATGTCGGGCATGAGCTTGAACTCGGGCGGGTGCACGAGGCGCAGGTTCATCCCGAAGCGGGGAAGGAGCAGGACGAGGCTCTGGGCAACGCTGACGGGCTTGGAGTAGCTCGCCGAGCGCGCCCAGCTGACCGTCGCGGTCTTGCCGCGCGGGTCACCGAAGTGCTCGATGATCGTCATGATGTCGGCAAGTGCCTGGTGAGGGTGGTAGACGTCGCACTGCATGTTCAGCACGGGCACACGACTGGCCTCGGCCACGTCGCGCATGTACTTGTTGCCCGTCCCCCAGTCGCATTGGCGGATGGCGATCCCGTCGTTGTAACGACCCAGGATCTCGCCGATCTCCTTTGCCGTGTCGCCGTGCGCTATCTGGGTGGTCTTCGACTCGATGAACTGGGCGTGCCCGCCGAGCTGTGCCATGCCCGCCTCGAACGAGGTGCGGGTGCGGGTGCTCGAGAAGAAGAAGAGCATCGCGAGGACCTTGTCCCTCAGGTAGGCATGGGGCTCGCCGAGGGCGCGCGCCCGCTTCAGGGCGAACGCGACGTCGAGAAACGTGTCGAGCTCGTCCTTGGTGAAATCCTGGAGAGTGATCACGTCCCGGCCGCGAAGATGTGTCTGCATGGCTCCTCCTATTCGATCGCGCCGAGGATGAGCGAGAGCAGAGCCATCCGCATCACAACGCCGTTGAAGGCCTCGACCCAGTAGCGCGCGTGACGCGTGCTGTCGACGTCAGGCGGCAGCTCGTCCATGCGAGGCAGCGAGTGCAGGATGATGGCGTCGCTCTTGGCCTTGTTCCTGAGAAGCTCCCTGGTGACGCGATAAGCGAGGGGCGTGAGGCCCTTGTCCTCGGTGGCCTCGTCGCGCGACATCGTATAGTCGGCCTGCACAACAGGCTCCATGTAGATGACGTCGGCGTCCGCGATGCAGCTCTCGACGTTCTCCTTCTCCTGGTACTGGACGCTGAGCTGGTCCAGTTCGGCCTTGAATTCGTCGAGCAGCGACATCTCCGGGGGGCCGACCACGAAGGCCTCGATGTCGAACTGGGAGAACGCGTAGAGGATCGAGTGCATCGTCCGCATTCGCATGTCGCCCACGCAGAGCACTTTCAGGCCGTCGAGGTGGCCCTTTTGCTGCCAGATCGTGTACAGGTCGGTGAGCACCTGGGTCGGGTGCTCTCCCCACCCGTCACCACAGTTGATGACCGGGACCGAGGCCCACTTTGCCGCCTCTTGCGGCGCGCCCTGCTGGAAGTGGCGCATCGCGATGACGTCGCCGTAGTACTCGAGCATGTGGACGGTGTCCTTGATGGTCTCCTGGTAGAAGTCGCCGGCACGCGTCATCTTGGCGTCCGAGAAGCCCAGCACGTGGCCACCGAGGCGGTGCATGGCGGCCTCGGTCGCGAGGCGCGTGCGGGTGCTCGGCTGATAGAACGCGGTCAAGAGCGTCTTGTGCTTCAGCAGGTCACCGTTGCGTCGTTCGGCGGCGAACGGCTTCAGCCGGTCGGCCACCGAGAAGATCTGGAAGTACTCCTCTCGCTCCATGTCCTGCAAGGACAAAATGTCTCGACCGAGGAAACTCCTCATGTCGTTGCTCCCCTTTCACTTTGCTGATCGACGGCCCCTCACACCTTGGCGAGGCGCGACACATAGCTCGCACCGGCCTTCTGCCGGACGGAAGCTTGTTGACCTAGGTTCGTTTTGCCTCATCGTACAAGCGTTCCGCCGCCGCGTGGGGCGGACGGTGACGCCCGGCATCGAACCCGGTTCCGAACGAGTATCGCACAGGCGCCGCGAACGAGGCCCCCGAAAGGGCTCCGTCCACAGTCCTCCCGGTCTTTGAGGCGGTCGCGGCGAACCGTGCCGCAGCCGATGACGCGACGCTCAGGTCCACAAAGAGCGCGCGCGGCGAGCGAGCTCGCCGTGGGCGGCGCGTAGGTCCACGCGCACGAGCGAGCCGTCGGTGACGACCATGTCGCCTGCGACGAGAAGGTGGAGCACCTGACGCGACGGCCCGAGCACCAGCCCGGCAATCGGGTCGGCGATGTCGGCGATGTCGTCCGCCGGCCAGACCGCGATGTCGGCCGGTGCTCCCACCTCGAGACGCCCGAGGTCGGGGCGGCCGAGGCAGCGGCCGCCGCCCGAGGTGGCGAGCTCCAGTGCCTGGCTCGGCGTCAGGGCGTCCGGTTGACCGGAGCGGAGGCGAGCGAAAAAGAGCGCCTGCTTCAATTCCGGCAGGAGGTCGCCCCCCTCGTTCGAGGCTACGCCGTCGACGCCGAGCCCGACCGGGGCCCCGGCGTCAAGGAGGTCGCGCACCGGGCACAACCCCGACGCAAGACGAGCGTTCGAGCTCGGGCAGTGGGCCACGCCGGCGCCGGCTGCCCCTACCCTTCGCACCTCCGAGGCGTCGAGATGGACGGCGTGGGCGTACCACACGTCCCCGTCCAGCCATCCGAGCTCGTCAACAACATCGAGCGGGCGCCGGCCAAAGCGCGCCAAGCAATCGCGTTCCTCCGCGACCGTCTCCGCGAGGTG
>PMZN01000158.1:30381-43080 GCA_003170375.1 Acidimicrobiaceae bacterium
GACTCGGTCGACGCGAGGATCGCGTCGGTGCGCTCGACGACGTCGTCAGGAGGCAAGCCCCCGGCGCTCTGGCCGAGGTCCATCGAACCACGGGAAAGGTGGAGTCGAACGCCAACGGTTCGTCCTGCCGACGCGATGGCGTCGAAGACCGAGTCGTCGCCGTGCGGCACGATGTAGTGGTGGTCGGCGACCGTCGTCGCCCCGCTCAACGCCAGCTCGGCCAGGCCGACCGTTGCCGCTACGCCAACGTCCTCGACAGAAATACGCGCCCAGACCGGGTAGAGCTCCTGGAGCCACGTGAACAGGTCGCAGCTGGTGGCACGACCGCGAGTCAGCCACTGGTACAGGTGGTGGTGGGTATTGACAAGGCCAGCTGTGACGATGCCTCCGTCACAGGCGATCACCTCATCACCCGACCTCGGGGCGATAGCGCCGATCTCGGTGATCACTCCGCCTTCGACAGCTATGTCACCAGGCCAGCGCGCCCCTCGCAGAACCTTCCGTGTGGTCACGCCATGTAGTACCGTGCGCCGCGACGAGCTGTCAACCGGCGGACAAGGCTCTGACTTGGCCGTATCTTCCCAGCCACTTCACGCGAGGCCAAATGCAGGCCGCTTGCCGGAACCGGCATGAGCGGGGAGAATCGTGCGGTGAACATCTACGGACTCGATTCGGAAGTCGTCGACCCAGCCGCTGTCGAGCGAACCGCGCAACGCTTCCGGGAGCAGCGGATCGTGCTGCCGACCTTTGGTCAGCTCCGGGACCCGCGCACCGCGCCGAGCGCGCTCAGCGGGCAGTTGAGCGACGTCGACAGGAATGCGGCTTCGCCCGCGAACCTCTGGCGCATCCACTGGTACAACAAGCTCGACGGAAGCCTGACAGGAGTGCCTGAGCACGTCGTGCTGACCAAAGAGCTGACCGGTGTCGACGCGCCGATCGTCGTCGCCTTCGGCGACCGCTTCCCGATGATCGGCGCCCACAAGGTGCTCGCCGCGTACGGTTGCCTGGCCCCAAGACTGGCGACCGGCACCTTCGACCCCACCCGCCACCGGGCGATCTGGCCTTCGACCGGCAACTACTGCCGTGGCGGAGTAGCGGTCTCGCGGGTGATGGGCTGCCGAGGAGTGGCGGTGCTGCCGGAGGGAATGAGCCGTGAGCGTTTCGACTGGCTCGAGCACTGGGTCGTGGACGAGGGCGACATCATCAAGACTCCAGGCACCGAGAGCAATGTCAAGGAGATCTACGACCGTTGCCACGAGCTCGCGCAGGACCCGGACAATGTCATCTTGAACCAGTTCTGCGAATTCGGTAACCACATCGTCCACCGCCTGGCGACCGGTACGGCACTCGAGCGGATCGTCGAGCATCTTTCGTCCTCGCAGCCCGAGCTCAAGGTCCGGGCGTTCGTCTCGGCGACAGGATCGGCCGGCACGATCGGCGCCGGGGACCACCTGAAGGACAGGTTCGGGTCGCTCACCGTCGCCGTCGAAGCGCTGGAGTGCCCGACCTTGCTGTACAACGGGTTCGGCGAGCACAACATCCAGGGCATCGGCGACAAGCACGTGCCCCTGATCCACAACGTGATGGCGACCGATGTCGTGATCGCCATCTCGGACCGTGCCACCGACTCGTTGAACGTGCTCGCCAACACCGACGCGGGCCGGGGCTACCTGGCGGGCCGCGGCGTGTCGCCCGAAATGATCACCGCCCTTGGGTCGTTCGGCCTCTCGAGCTGGTGCAACGTCTTGGCCGCCGTCAAGCTCGCCAAGCGGCTCCACCTCGGTGGCGACGATCTCGTCCTTACGGTCGCCACCGACGGCGCCGCCATGTACCCAAGCGAGCTCTCCGAGGCGCTCAAGCGCGACTGGACGGACGGGTTCACCGAAGTCTCCGCGGCCCAGGTCTACGGAGAGCACGTGCTCGGCGCGAGCGAAGACCATGTCCTCGTGTGCACGGACATCGACCGGAACCGGATCTTCAACCTCGGCTACTACACCTGGGTAGAACAGCAGGGGGTGTCGATCGAGGAGTTCCAAGCCCGCCGCGAGCAGAGCTTCTGGCACTCGCTGCTCGATATGGTCCCGGTCTGGGACGATCTCATCACCGAGCTGAACGGCCGCTCGGGCGCGCTGCCGGCCGCCTGAAGCTACCGGGCCAGTCGCGGGTCCTCAGGGCCCGAGGCGTCCCGTCGTGCCGGCCTGAGTGACGGGCATCCCCCATCTCGCGCGCGCTCTCCGGTACGTTCGCACGAGTGAACCGAGTTCTCCGCAGCCCCCAAAAGAGTGAGAAATGAGCCAGGGAAACGCTCGGCACCGCCGAAGCAGCGGGCGGGGCGGCGGAGGCTCCGGTTTTCGGCGATGGGTCGGGGGGCTGGGACCTAGACAGCGCATCGGTCTCCTCGCCGGCGCGGCCGTGGTCGTCGCGGCCGTCGCGGCCGTGCTCGTAGTCGTCTTGGCGGGCGGGAGCCCGAAGGGGGCCTCGACGTCCTCGTCCACCACGACGACCTCCGGCTCCGGTTCCACAAGTACCCAGACATCGACGACCCGGCCGCACCCTGTGGTGTCGTCGAAGATCTGCCCGCTCACGGGCCGGGCGGCGCCCGGTGACACGGCGCCGCAGCACCCGGCACTTGCCGTGAAGATCGGCAACGACCCGGCCTCTCGCCCGCAAAGTGGCCTCGACCAGGCAGACATCGTCTACGAGGAGATGGCAGAAGGCGGGATCACCCGGTACATGGCCGTCTACCAGTGCCAGAGCGCACCGCAGATCGGGCCAATCCGCTCGGTGCGCTGGGACGACTGGCACATCCTTGAGCAGTACGGGCACGCCATCCTTGCCTACAGCGGTGGAATCACGCCGTGGACAATTGACGCTGCGTCGCTCCCGTGGATCTACAACGCCAACGGCAGCAATTATCCCACGGCCAACGCTTTTTATCGCTACAGCTCCTCCACACGGCCGGCGAGCCTGGGTGCGCCGTACAACTACTACAGCTCAACCTCGGCGCTTTGGAAGCTGTTTCCCGGCAGCAAGTCCCTTCCACCAGTGATGTTCCAGTTCTCGACAAAAGTCCCGACCGGCGCAACCCACGTCGTGTCCGCGTCGATCCCGTTCTCGGGTGCCTCACCGGTCGTCTGGCAGTGGAATCAGGCGGACAGGCAGTGGTTGCGCTTCTACAACACCCAACCGGATGTCGATCCCGCCGGGCATCAACTGCATGCCACGAACGTCGTCATCCAAATGGTGATCACCCAGAAAGGGCCGTACAACGAAAGCGGCCCGGACAGCCAGGACGTCGAGAGCATCACGACCGGAACTGGCACCGCCTATGTGTTGCGCCACGGCGTCATGTTGAAGGGGACCTGGAGTCGCCCCACCGGTTTGAACATCACGAGGTTCTCGCTCCCGAACGGGAAGCCGATCACCCTCGAGCCTGGCACGACGTGGGTCGAGGTGGTCCCCGACTCAGTTGCAGTCAGCTTCACGAAGTGAAGCACGCGCCGTCGCTCTAGCCCGACAGCCTGGCCGGGGCGGTCCGGTCAGAGTGCCCGGACCGCCTTCTCGAGAACCGAGAGCCCCTCGTTCAAGAGATCATCTGAGATCACGAGCGGCGGAAGGATGCGCACGACGTTGTCGTAGGTGCCGGCCTTCAACAAGATGACGCCCTCGGCGTGGCACGCGGCGAGAACCCTGGAAGTCGCGGCGGGATCGGGCTCCTTCGTCTGCGGGTTGGTGACGAACTCGAGCGCGGCCATGGCCCCGATGACACGGACGTCACCGACAGCCGGCACCTCCTCGGCAAGATTCCCGAGCCGAGCCTTGAAGATCTCGCCGATCTCCTGCGCGCGACCCACAAGGCCGCGGGACTCGATCTCCGACAGCGCCCCAAGGGCCGCGGCACACGACACGGGGTTGCCACCGAAGGTGGAGCCCAGCCCGCCGGGATGAATGGCGTCCATGATGTCGGCTCTCCCTGTGACGCCACCGATCGGAAGCCCGCCGCCAAGGCCCTTGGCTGTCGTGAGCAGGTCAGGGACGACCCCGAAGTGCTCGCACGAGAACATCTTGCCGGTCCTGGCCATGCCGGCTTGCACTTCGTCTGCGACAAAGACGATCCCGTGTTCCTTGCAGTAGTCCGCCAACCGCGGAAGGAAGCCCTCCCCGGGAATGATGACGCCGCCCTCACCCTGCACGGGTTCCACGAGCAGGCAAGCGATCCGATTCCCGCCGATCTGGTTGTCCATCGAGGCGATCGCCAGATCCGCACACACCTCACCGCAGCGCTCGGGCGGCGCCCCACCGGCACAGCGGTAGGGGTAGCTGAATGGCTCGCGGTAGATCTCAGGAGCAAACGGCCCGAAGCCCGACTTGTAGGGCATTGCCTTGGCGGTGAGCGACATGGTGAGCAGAGTCCGGCCGTGGAAGGCGTGGTCGAACACGACGACTGCCTGACGGCCGGTGAATGATCTGGCAATCTTCACGGCGTTCTCGATTGCCTCGGCACCCGAGTTGACAAAGAGGCTTCGTTTCTCCTCCGTGCCCGGAGCGAGCGCGTTGAGGCGCTCCGCGAGTGCGATGTACCCCTCGAAGCCGGTCACCTGGAAACAGGTGTGAGTGAAACGCTGCACCTGCTCGGTGACGGCTTCTACGACCAAGGGAGCACTTGACCCGACGTTCAGCACCGCGATCCCGGCACCGAGGTCGATGAACGAGTTACCGTCGACGTCGACCACGATGCCGCCGTAGGCACGCTCGGCGAAGATCGGCATCGTGGCTCCCACGCCCGCTGGGACCGATGCCCTCCTTCGTGCGGCGAGCTCCAGCGACCGGGGCCCGGGGATGGAGGTCCGGACCTCGCGCACCTGGGGGATCTCAGCGGATTCCAACACGATCACCACCTGCCGTTCGGGCGAGCACGCCGCCTTGCGCGCAGCCTCGCTCGCGTGGATTCGATCGCGACGGAGCTTAGTAGCGAGATCGGCGCCATTTCCCTGCCCCGTCGACCGAGACCGCTGAGCTGCCGCCGGCTTGCGGCACCTCAACGCGTTCGGCACATCGTCGGCGACAACGTGATCACGTTCTTGGCCCTGCCCCCCCGATATGCTCCGGCCGTGCTGATCACGAGCGCTCATCACTTCGCGCACATCATGCTGGTAGCCCGATCGGGCGGTCTTGGCCACGCGGCGGCTCAACAGAGCAAGATCACCTTCTTCCAGGCGGTGGTGCTCGGGGTACTTCAGGGCGTGAGCGAGCTCTTCCCCGTCTCGAGCCTGGGCCACGCCGTCGTCTTCCCGGCCCTTTTCAACTGGCACAACCTGGTCGCGTCAGAGAGCAAGCCCGAGTCGTTCTGGCTCGCCTTCGTCGTCGCTCTTCACGTGGGTACAGCGCTCGCTCTCGTCGCGTTCTTCTGGAGGGATTGGAAGGCGATTGTCGGCGGCTTGGTTCACTCCACTCTCACCCGGACAGTCACGACTCCGACCGAACGGCTCGGCTGGCTCCTCGTGGTCGCGACGATCCCCGCTGGGATCACCGGTCTCATTCTCGAGCACGAGCTCCGGGTGCTGTTCTCCAAGCCACTCGCAGCCTCGATCTTCCTCGTGGTCAACGGATTCATCCTCTTCGGGGGAGAAGTTGCCCGACGTCGCGCCGAGATCCGGGAGCGGCGCGGCCATTTGCCGCCACGGGAATTGAAGACGCTCGAGTTCAAGGAAGCCGGCGTGATCGGAACGGCGCAGGTTCTGGCATTGCTCGCGGGCATCAGCCGCTCTGGGATAACGATGGTGGCCGGGCTGACCCGGGGGTTGGACTACAAGGATGCGGCCCGGTTCTCGTTCCTGCTCGCAACGCCGGTGATCCTGCTTGCGGGGCTCTACAAGATCCCCGACCTGATGGGGACGCTAGGAAACGGCGTTCGCGGTCAGGCACTCGTCGGCGCCTTGTGCGCCTTCGCCGGTGCCTTGATCTCGGTCCGGTTCTTGACGCGGTACTTCAGGACTCGAACCCTCTGGCCCTTCGGCCTGTACTGCCTCGCGATGGGCACCTTCTGCGTCGTCCGCTTCGCCTGACGGCGGCCGTAGTCTGGCGAGGTGGCCATCTACGACACCCCCATGCATTCCTTGCAAGGCGAGCCGCTTGACCTGCGCCGCTTCGAGGACAAGGCGCTCCTCATCGTCAACGTGGCGTCGCGCTGCGGGCTCACCCCCCAGTACTCCGGTCTCGAGAGCCTGCAGGAGCAGTACGCCGACCGCGGTTTCACCGTGCTCGGGGTTCCCTGCAACCAGTTCGGGGGCCAAGAACCCGGGTCGGCCGAAGAGATCGAGGCTTTCTGTTCCACAACGTACGGCGTGAGCTTTCCCATGACTGAAAAGCTCGAGGTGAACGGATCGGGTCGCCATCGGCTCTACGCCGCGCTGACCGAGGTCGCCGATGCCGAGGGGAATGCCGGTGACATCCAGTGGAACTTCGAGAAGTTCCTCGTCGCCCCCGGAGGTCAGTCCATCGTGCGCTTCCGGCCGACGACCGAGCCGAGCGCACCTGAGGTGGCAGCGGCGATCGAGGCCGCGCTGCCGGGCTGAGCGTTCAGGACCGAACGGCCGACCAGCGAAGCCATCCCACGCGCTCGAGGAGCTTGACCCATGGTCGATGTGAGCGGTGATCTCGTCGTGACGCGGTGGCTGACGATTCCTGCCGGCGAGCTCCGGTGGCGATTCTCGGGGAGCGGTGGACCAGGCGGGCAGCACGCGAACACCTCGAACACCAAGGTGATGCTGACCTGGAACATCGAGACGTCCGAGACGCTCACCGACTTCCAGCGGACGCGGCTGGTCTCCGAGCTCGGGCCCGTCATACGTATCGTCGCTGTTGACGAGCGCTCGCAGACGCGCAACCGAGACATCGCGCTCGAACGCCTCCGCGACCGGGTGCGGGCCGCGCTGGCCATCCGTGCCCGCCGGCGGCCGACCGCGCCGACAAAGTCCTCAGTCGCTCGCAGACTCGCAGCAAAACGCCAGCGATCGGAGCGCAAGACCGAGAGGCGTGGCGACCAAGACACCGAGAACTAGGCCTCTGAACAGGGATAATAGAGGTGGCCCAAGCACTGCACCGCAAGCGGTGAAAGAGCGATCCGTCACCGGCCCCCAACCTGCAGAATCTCGTCAGGGGGTGCTCGCCAGGACAGATATTCTGGAGTGGCTCCTCGGGACATCCGAGGGTTTCGTCTCGTAGCGGATCCAACAATCCTGAGCACGTCGATCACACTTGGTCCGACAGAAAGCGCTGGCGCAATAGGCATCATGGCAGTGGACACCGCCGATACGGTGACAGCCGGCGCTCCCACACGCGCCGACGCTCCGGGAGCCGAGGCCTTGGAAGCCGACGCGCCGGGAGCCGATGCGCCCGTCGACATCGACCGCGTGTCCCTTCGCCGGTTCGGCGCGACCACTGGCGTGGCGGCAATCCTCCTCGGCCTCTTCGTCATCTGGATGGCGTCCCACCCGGGCGTCCACCGTTCCACAGCTGACATCGATGCTGTCGTCAAGCTCGTCGTCGCTGCGCTCGCCGCCGCCAGCTGCGTCGTGTTCGGCCGCCGCGCGGCCCCTCAAGTACGCCTTGCCTGGATGTGGATCGGGGCCTTCGCCACCGTCTGGGCTGTCGGGGCAGCTGTCCTCACGTGGTACGACTTCGGGAAGAACGGTGCCGTGCCGTTCCCCTCGGCAGCCGACGCCGGCTTTCTTGCCGCGCTTCCACTCGCCGCAATCGGCGTCCTTCTGTTCTCCTCAGCTCCTGGGCCAGGCGTCTCCCGGGCACGCATGCTCCTCGACGGCGTCATCGTGGCCGGATCGCTTCTCATCGTGAGCTGGACCACCGCACTCGGCACCGTCTACCACTCCGGCTCGGGCACCGTCTTCTCCCAGGCAATCGGTCTTGCCTACCCGATAAGCGACGTGATCGTCGCCACCGTCGGCGTCAGCGTCCTCGCCCAAGGTCGCAGCCGCCAACAAGTCCCGCCCGTGCTCGTCGTAGCCGGGTTGCTATGCCTGACCGTCGCCGACAGCAGTCTCGCTTACTTGAGTCATCTCACGTCGTTCCGGTACGACGTGCTTGTCGACGCCGGCCGCGTGGCCGGTTTCATGCTCATCGCTCTCGCCCCTATTTGGCCGCTCGACCCGAATACGACAGCGCGCGACGAGGTCGAGGGGCCGTCGCCGTGGCAGGTCGCGCTCCCCTACCTCTTTGTAGCCATCGCTATCTTCGCGGCCACCCTCAAGGGCACCCAGTCCCGTCACCTCGACCTGTTCGACGTGATCGCCGGGCTGTGCGTCATCGCCGCTGTGCTCACTCGCCTGGTTCTCACCCTCGTCGAGAATCTGCGTCTCACCAGCCAAATGCGCTATGCGGTCACCACGCTTCGCGCGAACCAGGTCGAGCTCGTTCATTACGCCCTTCACGACTCGCTCACCGGCCTGCCGAACAGGGTGCTGTTCGGCGATCGCATCGAACACGCGCTTGCCCGACGCTCCTCACCTACCCGCCGCGTCGCCGTGATGCTCTGCGATCTTGACAGCTTCAAGGACGTGAACGACACGCTCGGCCACTCAAGCGGTGACGAGGTGCTGATCGCGGCCGCTGATCGTCTGAGCTCGTGCGTCCGTCCGGCCGACACCGTCGCACGCATCGGGGGCGACGAATTCGCCATCCTCATCGACGATGCCTCAGGAGTCGACGAGGTTGCGTCGGTCGCCGCCCGAGTGTGTTCGGCGATGCGCACCCCGTTCACCGTTGCCGGACGCGACTTCATCGTGCAAGTGAGCGTCGGCATCGCGATGGCCAATCAGTACGACACCCGCAGCGAGAAGCTCCTTCAGGATGCCGACGTCGCCTTGTATGCGACCAAGGATGCTGGGGGCAACGATTACACGTTCTTCGAACCACGCCTCGGCAAGGCTTACGTCGACCGGCTCGGGCTGCAAGCCGAGCTTTCCGTGGCTCTTGACAACGGCGAGCTCTTCATGGAGTACCAGCCGGTCGTCGAGCTTGCTTCAGGGCGCACCGTCGGCGTCGAGGCGTTGCTGAGGTGGCGTCATCCCCGGCGCGGCGTGCTGAAGCCCGTGGACTTTCTCCCAGTCGCGGATAACTCCGGCATCGCAGTCCAAATCGGTGCTTGGGTTCTGGGCGAGGCGCTGCAGCAGCTTCGGGGATGGAGGGAGCGGACCCCGTCAGCCGCGCACCTCTGGACGGCGGTCAACGTCTCGGCGCGACAGCTCGCCAGTGGCGACCTCGTCCGTGCCGTCTCCAAAGCCATCGACGCGAGCGGCCTGGAGCCGGAGTCGTTGCACATCGAGCTGACGGAAAGCGCGGTGATCGACCTGGTCGACTGGTCCTTGCTCGTCCTGACGGAGCTGAAGAACCTTGGGGCGACGCTGGAGATCGACGGCTTCGGCACGGGCTACTCCTCGCTCGCATACCTGAAGCAGTTGCCGATCGACGGCGTGAAGATAGATCGTGTCTTCGTGGACGGTCTCGGTACCGACGGTCGTGATGCCGTCATCATCGAGGCGGTCGTCTCACTGGCGCACGCCTTGCAGCTGAAGGTCGCCGCCGCGGGCGTCGAGACCAGTCGGCAGCTCGAGTGGCTCCGAACTCTCGGATGCGATTACGGACAGGGCTACCAGTGGAGCATCCCGCTGCCCGCTGCCGATCTGGAGCGGTGGCTAAGCCGTAGTTGAGAAACGCCGGTCAGCGGACAGAGCCTCACCTTGCGACACCCGGACTGCGAAAAAGTTCTCAAGACAAGAGCGCAACACGCCGATCAAGTAGCTCATGTCGCGCTCTCACAACACAAGTGCCCAAGAACCGCGAGGTCAAGAGGTGAGGCCTCACAAAGAAGCGGTCGTGGCCTCGACACCGCCGAGCCAAAGTACACTTACACCGTTTGACGAAACCCGAGGCGAGGAGTGAGGCCAATGCGACTCACGCGTAGGATCGTAACCATCGTCGTGAGCGTCACGTGCGGCCTCGCCCTTGCGGCGTGCGGCCAACAAGTCGTTGCGCACGTGAAGGCAAGCGACTCCGTTCACTCAGCTTTGACCAGCGTATTCAACAGCCCTACGACTCAATTCGTCGTCACCGTACAGGACCTTCCCGGGCAGGCGAGCATCGCTGACGGCAACTTCTCCGTCGTGCTCACGACATCTCATGACCAGGGCACAGGCACGTCCACCTCCATGGCTGATCAGTCCATAGATGTCTCGATCGACTATCAGTCCGCCGATTTGGTCGACCTGCGCGCGGTGGACGGGTCGGAGTACTGCCGTCTGGATCTCAAGCACATCGAGGGCCTTGCAGGCCCTACGGCGTTCGCCGCCGAATCGAAGACGCTCGACGCATTGGCCGCCCGTCCGGGCTTTGGATTCATCCACGACATCTTGCTCGGCAACTGGGTCGGCGTCTCAACGAGCACGCTCACTGCGGTGGCCCGCCAACTCGCGCCCGAGGTGCCAGGAGCCGATTCATCGATCTCTGGTCTGCAAAAGGCCAGCGGTCTAGGCCCTCAGGTCGCGAGCTCCTGGGTGCAGTCGGTCCGGACATGGCTGAGCATTCACCAGACAACGACCGACAAGTACTCGCTCACACTTCCGGTTCGAAGCTTTGCCGGGTCAATTCTCCAGGCGGTGGCCAAGCCCTTGGCAACGTACTCGAAAGAGCCATTTCTATCCCAATCACAGCTTCTGAAGACGATCGATGAGATTCCGGCCAGTCTTTCCGTTCATGCAAACCTGTGGGTCTCAAAAGGGTCCGTGACCAAGCTGCAGATCCTCGTCCCGAATTCCAGCGGCTCTCTGATGATTGCTGTCTCCCACCCGGCGGCGCCGGTTCAGGTTCCGGGCAACGCAACACTGTTGACGGCTGCCAACCTCACCTCTATCTTCGGATCGCTTTCGGGCCCCCTCGTCAAGGCACTTGGCTCGAGTCGTGCCAGTTCCTTGAGCGCGCTCTGAGCCGGAGAACCGTCGGAGGACGGGGATTCCGGCTCCGAGGCTGAGCCGCCCCGCCCGCCGTCGGTCGAGACAGCTGGGCTCAGGAAACGCTCGTCGACGACAGAGTCTGCAACGAATCGGTCAGCGACGGGAAGAAGCTGAACCCGTGGACACCGTGGCCGACCACCGCGTAGTCATAGCTGGTGAATAGCCACACCCAGACGGCATTCGCGGTGAGCCTCGCCGATAGCTCGCTGTAGTCTCTCTGACGCGCTACGGCCGAAGACGACTCGTCACCTTCAACTAGCAGGTTCTGAAGGATCGGCGAGCTGTACCCGGCGGGCACTCCAAGGTCCGCGCCGGGACCGAAGTACCGGCCGTACATCGTGTAGGGGTCCGGGTCGGCACCATTCCAGGCGAACGCCGCCTGGAAGTCACCCTTCAGCCAGTCCTGATTGTAAACGTCGCTCTTCAGGTTCTGGATGTTCATCTTGATCCCGGCCCGAGCCAGCTCACTTTGGGCTGCCTTCGCCTGAGCAGAGCTCGTGGGGTCGAGGGCGACCGAGGTGATGGCGGTGAAGGAGAAGCCGGACGGGTCGCCCGCCGCCATGAGATAGCTCTTGGCCGCCGCGAGGTTCGTGGTGGGACACAGCGCGGAGACCGGCTTCGAGGCGAACGGCCCGGCGGGGACCGGCCCCACGACTTGGCCCTGTCCGAAGACCGAGTCATTGACGATCTGTCTGCGGCTGATGGCACACTCAAGCGCCCGCCGGTTGTTCACGTTTGCGAGCGGCCCAGTCTTGTCCTGGAGCATGAGGGCCCGGTACGAGAGGTCGAGAACCTTCTGCACCGTGTAACCGGTCAGCGTCTTGGCGACTTCCGGCTCGGTGAGCAAGCCCAGCTGGACGGTGTTCGCCTTGATCGCCGAGGCGATCAATTGCGCGGTGGGGATCGCTTCGACCTTCACGGACGCCTGCTTGACATCGCCACCCCAGTAGTGCGGGTTCGCTTTCAGCACCAGGTAGTTGTTAAGGCTCCAGCTGGAGAAGACGAACGGTCCCGTACCGTCCGGCTTCGTCGCCACCGTGCCTGCTGCGATGGCTTTGGTCGAAAGGATGGAAAGGTTCACCGAAGTGAGCCCTGACAGGACCGAGGAGTCAGGTCGGCTGAGAACGAGCTTCACGGCATAGGGGCCCGTGGCCACGATGGACTTCACGGCCGAGAGGTACGAAGCCGAGGCATCGACGGTCTTCGGAGCCAGCACCCGGTTCAAAGACGCGACCACGTCGGCCGAAGTGAACCTCGAGCCGTCGTCGAACGTCACGCCCTTGCGGAGCCGGAAGGCGATCACCCGGTTCCCATTGCTGAACATCCAGCTCATCGCCAGGTCCGGCACGAACTGCAGCTTCTTGTTGTAGCGGACAAGCTGGTCGTACACGAGCCCGAGCGCCTGAAAGTCGACGAGATTCGTGACGGTATCAGGGTCGAGATTCTGAACGCCCGAGGTACTTGCGACGACGAACGTGCTCCCATTGGACGCATGGGAAGCCTGCACGCGCGGTGCTGCACCTACGGAGGAGCAAAGCACACCTGCCAGACCGAAGCTGGTTCCAAGCGCTATGACACTACGGAGAACGTTTCTATGCCTCACGAACCACTTCCAAGTCGTCAGTGCGGTGACCGTAACACATTATTGCGGTTAGGTTAAGCGGTCGGCCGGTGA
>PMZN01000158.1:43130-43347 GCA_003170375.1 Acidimicrobiaceae bacterium
GCGCTAGAGGACCTCGAACAGCGATGCCTCGGCCCGAGGCCACCCTGTGGCACACTGGCTCCACGGGTACCTCGTTGCTCATCTCGCGACCGCTCGGTCTCGCCGTCATCTTGCTGACGAATGCAGTCCACCCCATGGACGCATCACCGAGCAGGCCGAGATGCGCGTCACGATCCACCGGCCCATGAGCGAGCCCTTCAATTGAGCCACTCCCGTG
>PMZN01000116.1 GCA_003170375.1 Acidimicrobiaceae bacterium
CTCCGGACTGGCTGGCGATACCGTTGCTGGTCTGCCGTTTGTGTACCGCTGGCTGGTCCTCCTTCTTATCCGGCTGCGTCTTTGATGGGAGGTAGATAGCACCGACCACGGGGTTCCGGCGAGCTAATGGCGTGTTCGAGGCACTGGCACCGACCGGCGGCCTCGCAAAGGGCCTTAGCGGCCTCTTCAGTTCCGCTACGCGTCGGAAACCACAGCGACTTTGGGTCTTCACGCGACAGCACCCCCGAGGGGGGGATTCGGGGGTGCTGATATCTGGGGTCACGATCACTCAGTCGCCCCGAGGACCGGGGTCTGATTCGATTACCCTTGCCCAGGATGCGCCCGAGACTTCAGGCTACCTAGGGCCGAACGTCACATTCTCGCTAGGGCTGAAAAACACATCCTTCGCCCGGTCCGGCGGGATACTGAAACGGGTGGGTGCACGACCCGCTGCTCACCCTCGCAGGCAAGTTGAGGACGTGCACCCACCCAATCTCATCGGACGCTCCCGCCGTCAGCTTGAGGGAACGGAAATGTTCACTTCAGATTGGGACAATATTCACCCGTCCTGGATGCACATCTAGCGATTTGGTAATAAGGTCCACTTCGACCGGTGCCCGGGCCGGGGGCGAGGCCACGTAGGCCCGGGTGCAGGTCCGCCAGAACGCCGCCTAGTTGAACCGCGGCCCCTGCGCTCGCCCCTGATGCTTGTCACCCCCACGAACCGGAAGCTCCTTGCAGCAACACTTCGGATCGCCGCAGATGGCGAGGCGGACGCCTCGATCGACGACACAGCCACACCCGGCGCATCTGATCTCCATAGCCGCCTCCTTAGCTCGCCCAGCTTTGGCGGGTCCCGCACTTGCGACACGTTCCGGCGTGCTGACTTTCCGCGGCCTCGAGCCGCGACCCGCACGTTTCGCAGCGGTTCCGGCCACGCCTCTCTTGACGGCTCTTCTTGATCGAGTTGACCGACCTCAACANNCTTGATTGTCCCAGCCTCCCGCGCCGGCTGCTCGACGTCTGGCGCGTCACCGCGGAACATGATGGCCCGCGCCGATGCGTGCGGGACCGGCACAGGTGCCTCGATGGCTATCCGGCCGCTCGAGTGAGCACGTCGCGGAGCTTGACCCGTCCACCCGTGCGGAGAATGGCCCTCCGGTAGATCCCGGTAGCCAGTCTCGCCACACCCACGGTGCACACAATGCTGATTAGCGCCGATGCAAGAAACTCCCACCAAGTGACCTTTCCGAGACCGACGAGGACCGGCATGGCGAACGGGGCCGTCGGAGGCAGATACGCAAGGACCTTGAAGAAGGATGACGGGCTTGCCGAGCCCGCCGCAGTGAGGGCCATGATGTAGCCGAAGATGATCGGGAGGCTCAAAGGGAAGGCCAAGCTCTGCACCTGGTCCTGCCGCTCGGCCAAAGAACCTGCGGCCGCGTAGACCCAACAGTAGAAGGCGTAGCCCAGCACCAACCACACCAAAGTGCTCGCGAGCACCACGGGTGCCGTTCCATGCAGGAGATCGGAGCCAACGCTCTTGGCCAGCACTAGGGCGAACACGACGATCGCGGAGGCCTGGACGAACGCCACGAGGCCGATCCCGAGCACCTTGCCCGTGAGCAGCTGAATGGGGCGCACGGCAGCCAGGAGCACCTCTATGACCCTGCTCGACTTCTCCTCCATGACCCCGATCAGGATCCAGGTGTTGTACTGCGAGAGCATCACGAATATGAGAACGAGTCCGATCAGCGAAGTGGTGTGCGTGGCCCCCTTGACTGCTCCGGGTTGGAGGCTGTGCACCGGGAGCGCCCTCGCCCCAGCCAGCTCCGAGGACTGCGCCGCCGTGAGATGGGCCGCCTCGACCGCCTCGACGATGCCGAGGTTCTTGGAGACGGCGTCTACGAACTGGGCCGTCGTCGAGATGTCTGTTGATCCGATGGGTTTGTTCACGACGAGCTCCCGACCCTCGACTATGGCCAGATCAACACGCCCTGAGCGCAGATCGGCATGGGCCGCCTCCTCGTCGGCTACGGACACGAAGTGAACCGTGGTGCCGACGCTCTTGGCCGAAGACACGACGGCCGCTCGCAAGGGAGCCGAGAGAGCCCCGACAAGGCCGACTCGTTGGGGTTCTGGCTTCCCGTTGTCGAGCGTGGGGATGACGATGGCGGCCGCGACCACCGCCAGGATGAGCAGGGTCCCGACGCGAAAGATCTTGCCGCGGAATCGCTCCCGCATCTCCCGGGCCGCCACCAAGCCCACGTCGCTCGTGAAAGGCCCCAATCCGCCGTGAGTCTGGCGTTGGCCGGTCGTTCGGCGTCTGCGACGCCCCCACACCCTCACGATCACGACGACGGCCAGCACGGCCGCAATGAGGCCTCCCCTCACTTCAATGCCTCCCGGAACACTTCTGACAATCGGCGGCGCTCGAAGACGAACTCGGTGACGCGGCCTGCAGCCATGGCGGCTCGGAGCACCGACTCGCTCTCCACCGAGGGGTCGAGCACAAGTCGCGCCGCGCCTCCATCGACTTCTGAGATGGTGACGCCGGCGGTGCCGCGTGCCCACGAAGCATCTCGGTCCCCTTCCACCCGCACGACTAGGCGGCGCGGGCCGCTGCGGGCGAGGTCGTCAACTCTTCCGGTCACTACCAGGCGACCGTGATCGATGATGGTGACCGACTCGCAGAGATCCTCTACCTGGTCGAGCTGATGGCTGGAGAAGAGCACGCAGCAACCCGAGCGGGCCTGCTCGGCTAGCACACCGCCGATGGCGTCGATCCCCGCTGGGTCCAGTCCGGCCAGCGGCTCGTCCAAGATCAGCACCTCAGGACCGTGAAGCAATGCGGCCACAAGCTGTACTCGCTGCTGGTTCCCGTGGGAGAGGGCATCCACCTTGCTGTCGGCCCGTTCTGCGATCCCCAGCCGTTCCAGCCAAGTCGTCGTGGCAGCCTGGGCGTCGATCGCGCTCATGCCGTGCAATCTCCCGAGGTACTCGAGCTGCTCGGCCACGCGCATGGCCGGGTACAACCCCCGCTCCTCTGGCATGTACCCGAAGCGACGCCGTTCGGCCTGACCGACTGGGGCACCATTCCACCTGACCATCCCAGCGTCCAGATCGGTGAGGCCGAAGACAGCCCGCATGGTGGTCGTCTTGCCTGCCCCATTGGGGCCCAAGAAGCCCACCACCTGTCCCGTTGGAACGGAAAAGGAGAGACCGTCGAGGGCAGTAAGCGTCCCGTAGCGACGAGTGAGTCCTTCGAGCTCGAGGAGGCCACTCACCGCCTCAGGCTAATTCCTGCCGCATCACCTGACAGTGGGGACGAAGACCTGGTCTTGCGAGGCGGGCGATCAAGGGAGTTAGCCGATTGGGACCCCAGCAGCTGTCGCTTGGTGAACGCGAGTACCTCACGGTGGTCGTCCTCGTCCCCGAACATACCTTCTACCGGCAACGGAACGGGTTAGGCTCCCATTTTGGTGGCGCTGATCCGGGTCGTCCTGGCGGAGGACAACGCGTTGTTGCGCGAGGGAATCTCGCGACTGATCGAGGCCCAAGGCGACCTCGAGCTTGTCGGTGTCGCCTCCGACCTTCCTGAATTGCTGGAGCTCGTCGCCGAGCACAAGCCCGATGTCGTGGTGACAGACATCCGTATGCCTCCGACCGGCAGCGACGAAGGCATCCAGGCCGCGGCATGGCTGCGCGAGCACCAGCCGACGGTCGGCGTCGTCGTCCTCAGCCAGTACACCGCTCCGGCCTACGCGCTGGCGCTCTTGCAAGAAGGCTCGGCCGGCCGTGGCTACCTTTTGAAGGAGCGGGTCGCAGGGGCGAACGAGCTGGCCCAAGCCATCAGGGTGGTGGCAGGCGGTGGGTCGGTCATCGACCCTCTCGTGGTCGACGAGCTGGTCCGGGCCCGGGCCAGCCGCCGCAAGTCCGATCTCGAATGGCTCACGCCGAGGGAGTCCGAGATCCTGGCCGAGATGGCCCAGGGCAAGTCCAACGGGGCGATCGCCGAGACACTGGGCGTCTCGGAGCGGGCGGTCGAGAAGCACTCGAATGCGATCTTCTCCAAACTCGGGCTCTCCGAGGAGCGGGACGTCAACCGCCGCGTGAAAGCGGTGCTCGTCTACCTGAGCGCGCAATCGGGAGGCTAGCCACACCTTAAGTTCGGGTGGCACCTTCCGGGTCTTCCTGTGCCTCCCATGGGAGAATGGACTCCCGATGGACAACCCCCTCTCCGTCATCGTCGTCGATGATCAGGCGCCTTTCCGCTTGGCCGCGCGTGCTGTCCTGCGCCGCACCGAGGGCTTCGAGCTGGTCGGTGAGGCCGCCAACGGGATAGAGGCGATCTCGCTAGCCGACTCCCTGCACCCGGACCTCGTATTGATGGACATCAACATGCCCGAGATGGGGGGCTTGGAGGCAACCCGGCGGATCGTGGCCGGGCACCCCGGCACCGTCGTGTTCCTGTGCTCAACCTACGACGTGAACGACCTGCCGGAAGACGCCAGGACCAGCGGTGCCCGGGCTTACATGCACAAGGAGCAGTTCGGCCCAAAGATCCTTCGCAGGCTCTGGGAAGAGCGCGACTCCAATGGCTTTGCCACCTAGCCAACTGGTCAGTTGAGAGGCACCGAGCCCCGGATCGCGGTACCGCGCCCTCGTTCGGACTCCCAGCGCACCGCGCCGCCGATGGCACCCAAGCGGTCCATCATGTTCACGAATCCGTGCCCGTGCTGGGCCGCACGCACGTCGAAGCCCGGGCCGTCGTCGGTGACGGAAAACAGCAGTCCTCCCGACTCCTCCCAGATGCGTACCGTGACGTGCGCGTCCGGAGCGTGCTTGCCCGCGTTCTGAAGCGCTTCGAGACAGCAGAAGTAGATAGCGGCTTCGATGTCGCCGTCGTAACGCCCGATCCCCTCGGTCGACAGCTCGACGTCGAGCGGGCTCCGGTTGACCACTGGGCGAAGTGCCCCGGCGAGGCCGCTGTCGACCAAGAGCGGTGGGTAGATCCCATGCGCGAGCTCGCGCAGCTCCTGGATCGTGTCCTGGACGGCGGTTCCCAGCTCGTCGAGCATCTCGACCGCCGCCTGCGGGTCCTCCAACAAGACGTCCTTGGCCAGGCGCAGGTTGACCGCCAGGGCTACCAGGTGCTGCTGGGCGCCATCGTGCAGGTTCCGCTCGACACGACGGCGCTCTGCGTCGCCACTGGCCACGATTCGAGCCCTTGACGCGCGCAGTTCGTCGGCTTGTCGCCTGAGCTCGTCGAGCGAAGTCTGCAGGGCGGTGTCCAGCTGGGCGTTGTGGAATGCCAGTCCGACCTGGCGGGCCAGCTCGGTGAGAACACGATCGTCCTCCTCGCTGAAGCTGACCGCACCTTCGCCCCGGGCGACCACGATCGTTCCCAGGAGCTCGCCGGCGTGGCAGATCGGAGCCACCCGGATCGGGCCGACAGGCCGTCCGTTCAACAAGGCGGGCATCCAGACCGAGGCCCAAGCGTTGCCCGACACGCCGGCATGAGTGATCACCGGGCGCTCGCGCCCGGACACGACCAGGGACCGCGCCCCCATGTCCGGGACCGACACGGCGAGCTCGAGGACTTCACCGGTGCCGGTGTAGATCTCCGCAGACTGCAGGGCGAGCGTCTTGCGAAGCGACTCGGCCAACTGCAACAGCAGCTCGTCCATGGGTATGGCCCGGGTCAGTCGGCTCCCGAACGTACGCACGACTTCGTCGGGGGCCTCGCGTGCGCCGTAGACAAAACCGGTCGCCATGCGCGCGAACCGGTCCCGGGCGGGGATGTAGCCAACGGCGGCGATGGCGGCGGCCACGATCGACAAGCCGAGCACCTCGCGGTCGGTCGTCCCCGTCGGGGTCTTGCCGAGACCGCGGACCACGATGAGGTAGATAGCCGACACCACGACGGTGAAGCCGAGAATCGAGAGCAAGTTCACGAGCAGGCGGTCGCCGTGCCGGGCAAGGCGCGGGCTGGCCGCGCAAAGTAGGCCGACTGCCGCCAGCACTGTGGCGCCGGCGGCGGGGACACCGATCTGGGCCGGCCACGCCACCAACAGATTGAGCGTCGCGGCTATGAGGATGACCTCGCTCCCCAGCACGGCGCCGACGGCGATCCATTGCATCCGCTGGCGCCCCGCGGCGGGCGCGTCGAGGTATCGGGCATGCACTGTGGGAAGCGTGGAGCACACCGCCACCAGCCATCCGAGCGCGGCGGGCCACGGAGCTAGCACATGGGCCGTAGTCGTGAGCGCGACGGCCACCAAAAGGGCCGCCAGGTACCAGAGCCCGGCGCCGACCTGGCGCGACCTACGCCCGAGCACCCCGTCGGGCAACGACAAGAGGCCGTGGACCGAGACGGCCATGGCGGCAAGGGCGGCCACCGTGGCCACCACGTGGGGCGCGCTGTGGACGCGGTCGGCGTGAGTGAGGGCGAGCCGCGACCCTGCCGCTGAGACCGCCGCGACCAGTGCGCCGAGGGTAACGAGCCAGCCGAGCCGCGCCGCGCGGGCAAGTGTCGCGAACCCTGCCGCCGCGGTGCAGATGATCGCCACCCCAATGACCACTCCGAGGTCGCGATGACCCACGCG
>PMZN01000013.1:0-1090 GCA_003170375.1 Acidimicrobiaceae bacterium
CGCACCCCGGCCCACACACCGTCACGGGTGCGGGGATCGGCTGCGGCCTGGCTCGCGAGGTCGTCCGCCCAACCCTCAGCGGCTTGCGAGGCATGGCGCAGGATGCGGATCGGCTCGGCGTCGCCCGGTCGCCCCGCCCAACCGACGACCTCCGTGATGCTGCGGCCGTCGAGCGCCGCGGCGTGGAGATAAGCGCGGATCACCGCTGCGGCCGACGCCGACCAGAAGTCCGCGTCGGTCGTCGTCCGCTCGAAGCCCGCGCCTGCGGCAAAGCCCCTCGCCCGCAAGATCGCCGTGAGCGGGTCCGCGCAGCCGACAACGGGCGACCAGCGAAGGCACGTCGGCCATCCCGAGGACCGCTGCGGGTCGAAGACCTCGATCGGCCCGGTACGTGCCGCCGCGGTGTGGCGGAGCACGTCGGGACGCGTCGAGGTGACGATCGCCGCGCCCGGCACATCCAAGACGCCCGGAATCACGAGGCTCACGCCTTTGCCGGACCGGGGTGGNNGCCTCGCGCCCGAGCGACAGGCCGAGCTCGGTCGGCGCGACGCGACGTGCCGACAGTCCGGGCCGGACCTGTGCCGCCTTTGAGCGCAGTGCCGAATCGGCGAGATGCTCGCGGACCTCGGTCGGCGTGGCGAAACCACTGAGTCGCCGTCGGCGGCCGCGCCTTGAGACGAGCACGAAGCCGGCCGTCGCGATCGATCCGGCAATGAGGGCGAGCATCGGGTAGAAGAGCCACGCGGGCGCCAGCGCACCTCGACGAGCCGGTGGCCAGGCGAGCGCCGGCGCGAGCGGATGACGCACGATCCCGATCGGGAGCGCCACGACGGCGGCCGCCGGTGCGCTCACGAAGTGCCCGTGGCTCAAAAGTGCGCCGATTCCTCCCGCGAGATCGCAGAGCACTCCCGGTCCGAGCAGGACTGCGCCGAGCACCAGCGCGACGACCTCCCCCGAGCCGTCTTTCGACCAAGACCGCGTCACACCAGAACGGTTCATCGGACCGCCGGCAGGCATCGGTCGCGCCCCGCCGATCATCGGGCGAACTCGGGCGTAAGAGCCCGTGCCGGGTTCCTCGATGGGAGCTGGG
>PMZN01000013.1:1116-2131 GCA_003170375.1 Acidimicrobiaceae bacterium
TCGAGCGAACGCTCCGCGGCCGAGCGGACGAGCGCGACGTCTCCACCCGCCCAGCGCGCGACGTAGGGGAAGGAGTAGTCATCGGTCCCCAGCCCTGCGGTCGCGCAGACGAGGTAGGCGACGGACTCCGCCTCGACCTCGGCAAGTCCTCTGCAGGAAAAGCCCCCGAGACCGCGAGACTTCGGCCCGTCGTGGAGAAGGACGTGCCCGAGCTCGTGGGCGAGCGTCTTCGCGGCTTGGGCATCGGAGAGGTCCGGACGAACCGTGACACTTCGCCGTAGGAAGTCCGTCTGGCCGTTCGCCGGTGAGCAGTCCTCCCGCACGAGCGAGAAGCCCTTGGATGCGACCTCTGCGGCGAGGAGATCCCACAGCGCCGCGGGAGCGTCGCCTTCGAGCAGGCTCGGCGCGACCTCGGGAAGCTCCGGGCCCTCGGTTTGGGAGATGTCAAAGACGTGGACGACGCGAAAGCCGCGCAGCACTCGGGCGACCTCTTCGTGTTGCTCCCCGTCGGTCTCCTCGGGCGCACGGCCTCGCGTCACGCACGGTGCGAAGATCGCGACCCCCTGCTCGCCCTTCTTCACCTGGCGTCCGAGTGCCTGCCACGCTCGATATCCGCAAAGGCGGGTCGCATCGGCCCGCTGGCTGAGAATCAGCAAAACGTTCCCGGGGCTGTAGTTGTGGAAGCGAGCCGCGACGGCGAGCATCCGAACCCAGTCCTCGCTGCGAACCAGCTCCTCGACCGCTCTCGTGAGCTTGCCGTAGGTCTCGGTGAGATGCTTGTCTCGCTCGTTGTCCGACCGCCGCGTCGTGCTCATCGCCCGATCCCCCTTTCTGCAGCGGGCCGAACGGGCGCCGGAACCGCACGAGTCGACGCACTGGCACCGCGCGCCCGGGCAAGCACCGCCGCGGTCGCGGGCTCAACCGGGCGCATCCAAGGGTCCTCTGGTCGACTCCGATCGCCGGAGCGTGCCCGATCGCCTCGCCCAAGCGAACTCACCGTCCGGCGCGGCTGGCG
>PMZN01000013.1:2196-2879 GCA_003170375.1 Acidimicrobiaceae bacterium
CGGTGATTGCGGCTCCCCTCCGGCGTCGCGGCGACCGCCGCGCACTCACCTTCGATGGCCGCTCGGACGTAGTGATCGGCATTGAGACGGATCGGCGAGGTCTCGCTCGGGGTGCGCGCCGGTTCGGGACGGCACCAGGACGCGAGCCAGGCGGGCGCAGGCGCGAGCGGAGAAGAAGGCAGTCTGTCGAGGATCTGCCCCGTCGCGGGGTCGACCAGGCGGTACTTCTCGCCGCTTGGATGGACCGAAGGCGGCGCGACGACGTAACCGCCGCTGCCGCGCACGTCGACTCCTTCGATGACCCCCGCCCGCGTCGGCAATCCGCTCGAGGCGAACCAGAGGTGCCAGCCACGACCGGTGCGTACGAGCAAATCCGGCGTGAGCGCTTTCCGAGTTGACGCGACAAAGGCGCGCCCTGCTTCCTCACCGTCGAGGTCGATGACGTCGAGGCCCACTCCGGTGCGGATGCCGACGTTCGCGTCGCGGACGCGTCGCCACCACCGGTCGATGCGCGTGACATCTGTCGTCGCGTCGTTCAGTCCATGCGGCACGAGCAGACCGTTCGGCGTCTTGTCGCGCGGGCGCAAGGGCAGCACCGGCCAACCACGCTTCGCGTAGTCGAGCGCGGCGGCACGAAGCGGGTTCGACTCGGGTGGCACGTTCCGACCCGAGGAGTACGGCGC
>PMZN01000013.1:2981-4565 GCA_003170375.1 Acidimicrobiaceae bacterium
CGGGTCGTAGTCACAGGCAGGCGAGAACTGCGTGTGGACAGAGTTGATCTGCCAGAGGCCGCGATCGACCGTCCCGTTGCCGTCGAAGTCGGTCGCGTCGGGGTTACCGTTCGACTCGGCGAGCGCAACGGCGATCGCCATCGCGAGCGAGGTGCCGGAAAAGCCGGCTTTCGCGGCGAACGAGCCGATCTCACCAACAGAGAGGTCGCCGGCCCCAGACGGCGCGGACCTAGCCGGCGTCGAAGTCGCCGGAGGGACGGCGCCGCTGAGCCCGACGGTCGCGCTCGCACCCCCGAGCGCCGCGGTGATAACGAGCGTGATCCCGAGCACGAGCGCGCCGGCGGTGCACAGAACCCNNGAGCTCTCTCGGCACGTGATGGCGGACGAGGGCGACGTGCGCGCCGACGTGCCATAAAGCGATGCCGCGACCGAGCCTCCCGAGGAGTTCGGCTTCGGGGCCGGACAGGCCGAGGTGCGCGACCGTGTCGACGATCGCGGCGTCGCCGTGCGCTAACAGCGCCGAGCTCGCGGTGTCGGCGACGAGTGCGGATGCGAGACGGGCGGCTTCGCTCCGTTCGTCTCCGACCGCCCGAAAGTCCGAGAGGCCGTGGGTGACGAGCACCACTGCCGCGCCGAAGGCTCGGGCCAGCTTCATAGTCGCCCGGAGCCAGCGGCCGATACCCGGATCGGCGAGGACCTGCCAGGTCTCGTCGAGCACGAGGAGGTGCTGGTTGCGCCCGGCCCGCAGCAAGGCGTTCAGCCAGGAGCCTGCCGCCACCATCGTCGGGGCGAGGACGCTCGGGTTCTCGTAGACCGGCGAGAGATCGACATGCACGCCGCGTCCCGCCGCGTCGAGCCGGACGCTGGAGGGTCCGTCGAACATGCCCGCAAGGTCGCCCGCGACGAGGCGACGCAACGAAAGGGCGAGGTGCCGGCAGCTCGCCGCGAGCTCGCTCACGTTTGTGTGCAGGCTCGCCGCGAGACTTTTGCTCGGCTCCAGCAACGCGTCGACGACGTCACCGAGCAGCGGCGTCCCGGTGAGCTCTCCGACGACACCATCGAGGGCGGCACGTTCCTCGGGTTGGAGCGGCCGTCCGAGCCCGGACTCCCCGAGCGCACCGAGCACCTCGACGCGCTGGCGCAGATGTTCGTCTCCGATGTCCGAGCTCGCCGCGAAGTCAAGAGGGTTGATACGGGTCTGACCACCCGGCGCGAGACGGATCGTCGGCAGCCCGAGGAGGCGAGCGAGTGGCTCGTACTCGCCCTTCGGGTCGAGGATCGCGACCGATCGGCCGAGCAGGGCCGACTGGGTCCAACAGAGGAGCTTCGCGACAGTCGACTTCCCGCTTCCCACTTCGCCGAGGACAAGCAGGTTCGGGTTCGTGATGAGCCCCGCCGCGTACGCACCAAACGGGTCGAAGGAGAACGTGGCACCGCTGCGCGCGTCGAGGCCGAGGATCGGGCCGTGGTCGAGGCGTCGCCCGGCCTGGAGGAGGTAGCAGCTCGCGAGGTGTCGCGTCGTCGCACGATGTGGGAGGACCGCGAGTGTCATCGCCATCCTCCCTGGAGGCGCACGACACCGAG
>PMZN01000013.1:4591-5385 GCA_003170375.1 Acidimicrobiaceae bacterium
AAGCCCTCCGCGAGCTCGGACTCACGCGAGAGCGCCGCGACAAGCTCCTGCTCGCGCCGTGCCCCGGAGCGAAAGCCCCACTTCGAGCGCAGAGCCTCGTCGCTCTCGTGTGCGACGACGGCACGCTCCGCATGGCGAAGCGCTGCTTCAGGGCGCTGAAGCTCGACGTGCAGTGCCAGCGTCCGACGAACAACGGGGTGCTCGGCGAGCACGAGCGGCCACGCCCACTCCGGGCCTACCGGAACGCGCGGGAACGCCGTCGCCTCGAAACAGGCGTGGACCGAGCCGTCGACGACGATCGAACCCCAGCCGGCGCGCCACGAGCTCGGCGCGTGGCGCGCCGGCAACAGCGCCTCGTCATCGAAGCTCACTAGCGGGGTGACGCCGACTGGGTCAAGACCCGCCCGCAAGCTCGCCGCGAGCGCAGGGAGGTCGAGTGGTCGGGCAGCAAAGCCAGCCGCTTCGAGCTGACCGACCAGCACCGTGCAGGCGCTCACCGCCGCCGCCTCGACGTGGCGTCCGCCACGAGCGAGCACGGCGGTGAGGAGGACCTCGTGACGCACTGCGGTCCCCGAGAGCTCGTCAAGCTCGGAGCGGTAGATCGCGCGGGCGCGGCGATCGGCAGTCGTCGCAACGCTGTCGAGGAACGCCCACTGCCCGGCGAGGTCGTCGGGGACGACCCGCTCGCAGAGCTCGATCCGTTCGAGCTCGGCACCGCTGCGCGCAACCGAGCCGAGGAGCTGGCCCCACGAGCTGAGCGCACGCGTCTGGGCATCGACATCCACGAGCCCAAA
>PMZN01000013.1:5472-5612 GCA_003170375.1 Acidimicrobiaceae bacterium
TCGCGGGCGATGCCCGCCTTTGTTCCGAGGCGTTGTGCAGAAAGGGGCGCCGAGCCGCGCTTTGGCGAGCCGAGGCGGCCGGCGACCGGACCGAGCCAGGTGACCGCAGCCCGACCGGCGACCGGAAGGAATGCCGCGGT
>PMZN01000141.1:0-1837 GCA_003170375.1 Acidimicrobiaceae bacterium
CCTTCAATTGAGCCACTCCCGTGAGCTCGCAAGTCTCGGTGCACTCGACACCGAGGCGGTGCGCCCCGAGCTCGCCGAGCTCGACGTCCTGGACGTCCCTGATCTCGTCGCGCTCATGACCTCGGAGTCAACCCGGGCGTCCGATGCGGTCGTGGCGGCTACGCCCCAGATCGCCGGAGCAGTCGCCGGGGTGGCCCGACGCCTCGCCGAGGGCGGGCGGCTGATCTACGTCGGGGCAGGAACAGCGGGCCGGCTCGGCGTGCTCGACGCAGCAGAGGCCGGACCGACATTCGACGTCCCCGACGGCTTGGTGCTCGCCGTCTTGGCCGGAGGCAGTGACGCAATGGTCCGTCCCCGAGCCCGAGAAGGAGCCGAGGATGACAGCGACGCCGCCACAGTTGAGCTCCGCGCGCTTGGCTGTTCACCTCGAGACGCCGTGGTCGGGATCTCGGCGAGCGGCCAGACGCCCTTCGTCGTAGGCGCCATCACCTACGCACGAGCCGTCGGCGCGCTAACTGTCGGGATCGTCTGCAACCGTGGGAGCTCGATCGCGAGTGCCGCTGAGCTCGCGATCGAGCTCTTGGTCGGTGGCGAAGTGATCGCAGGCTCCACGAGGTTGAACGCTGGGACCGCTCAGAAGATCACCCTGAACATCCTCTCAACCGCTGTGATGATCCAGCTCGGCAAGACGTACGGGAACCTCATTGTCGACGTGCGACCGACCAATGAGAAGCTGCGAGATCGGGCCACGCGGATTGTGGCGACCGTGGCCAAGACGTCGCCAGAACGGGCCAGGAAGGCGCTCGAGGCATGTGGGTGGCGAACCAAGCCCGCTTGTATCGTCGCCGCTTCGACCATGGGCGCCGAAGAAGCAACCGGGCTCCTGGTGGCGAGCGGCGGCCGGCTGCGTGCCGCGCTCGAGGCTGCCCACACAGGCCAGCGAACGACGACAGGTCGGCCGGTTAGCCGCTCGGGGACCCAGCGCCGGCTCGGCGTCGCCGCCTTCCTCCAGCACGGCCGGCTCGTGCCCGGCGACGTCGCCGTCGCCGACGGTCGGGTGATCGCGCTCGGCCTGACGCCGGGCAGGCGCGGGATCGCCATCCCAGGGCTCGTGGACCTGCAGGTGAACGGTTACGCGGGCGTCGACGCGCTCGGCGCCTCGGTGGAGGAGCTCGCGACTCTCGCTACGGCGCTCGCCCACGACGGGGTGCTCGCCTACCAGCCGACACTCATAAGTAGTGAGACCGCCGCCACAATGACGGCCGCAGGGCACATCGCGGAGCTGTCTACGCGAGAGCCGGACGGCGCACGCATACTCGGCATCCACCTCGAAGGGCCCTTCCTCTCGCCCCTGCGGGCTGGAACGCACCCAGTTGAACGCCTCGCAAGACCGGACCTCGAGCTCCTGATGTCACTGTTCAACGCAGGCCCGGTCACCATGGTGACCCTCGCCCCTGAACTGCCCGGTGCACTCGATCTCGTGGCGGCATGCCACCGCCGCGGGATCGTCGTCTCCTTCGGCCACAGCGACGCCGACGCATCCGAGGCGCGTCGCGGTTTCGAGGCAGGTGGGCAAGCCGTCACCCACATCTTCAACGCGATGTCTCCGATCTCCGCCCGCGCGCCCGGCCTGGCGGGGGCGGCACTGGCAGACCCNNTCGTGCTGGCCGCGGCACGGGGACGCTGGACTCTCGTGAGCGACGCCACTGCCGCCTCACGTCTCGGTGACGGGGACCTTCTTCTGGGAGAGGTGCACGTGACCGCCGGGCAAGGAGTGGTCCGGCGCCCGGACGGGACACTCGCCGGCTCGGCCGCCACGCTGCTCGACGGCGTTCGC
>PMZN01000141.1:1960-5032 GCA_003170375.1 Acidimicrobiaceae bacterium
GGGCCCGCTGGCGGTCGCGATCGCCTGTTCTGCCACTTGACTCACGGCTACCCCCTGCTGCCTATCAGCGAGAATAGGTAGCCATCCCAAGCCGGCCCGTCACGACCAAGGGAGACACACAAAGTGACGACCACTGACATCGGTACTCGTCTGCGCGACGTGCTGGCCGAGAGCCGCATCGACACGACAGCGATCGCACT
Organism: Acidimicrobiaceae bacterium; assembly: GCA_003170375.1. Lineage (GTDB taxonomy): Bacteria > Actinomycetota > Acidimicrobiia > Acidimicrobiales > Bog-793 > Fen-455. The sequence continues at coordinate 2,161 of PMZN01000141.1, forward strand.
CACCGTCAACGCTCGCGACGGTGGCTTTTACGAGTACCGGCCTAAGGCCGTCGTCCGCCTCACGAACGAGGAGGAGGTGCGCGCTCTGCTTGGCGTCGCCCGCGATCTGCGCCTGCCGGTCACCTTCCGGGCCGGCGGCACGAGCCTCGCCGGCCAGACTGTCGGCGAGGGGATCATCGCCGACATCAGCCACGCCTTCACCGCGATCGAGGTCCTCGACGCCGGCGCTCGGGTGAAAGCCGAGCCGGGCCCGACCGCGGAGATGGTGAACCGGGTGCTGTATCGATACGGGCGCCGGATCGGCCCCGATCCGGCCTCGATACGGGCCGCTCGGATCGGCGGGATCATCGCGAACAACTCGAGCGGGATGATCACCGGCGTCAAGCTCAACGCCTACCACACGATGGACTCGGTCCGGTTCGTCCTCGCGGACGGATCGGTCTGGGATACCGAGGCCGAGGGCGAGAACCAGCGCTTCGCCCGCGAGCGCCCCGACCTCGCACAGGGCCTGGCGGCGCTGCGCGACGATGCGCGGGCCGACGCAGACCTAGTGGCGTTGATCAAGAAGAAGTTCTCGATCAAGTGCGTGACCGGCTATGGGATAAATGCCCTCGTCGACTTTGACGATCCGCTGGCCATCCTCGCGCACCTACTCGTGGGCTCCGAGGGCACGCTTGGCTTCATCTCCCACGTCGTGCTGAACACGGTGCCGCTCGACCCCGAGCGCTCGACGGCGCTGCTTCTCTTCGAAAGTCTCGAGACGATGGCGAACGCCATCCCCGCAGTCGCGGGGACGGGCCCCAACGCGGTCGAGTTCCTCGACGACGCCTCGATGCAAGCCGTGTCCGGCGTCGACGGCCTGCCCGACCTCGTCAGGACCCATCCGAAAGGATCGGCAGCCCTGCTCATCGACTACCAGCGAGCATCCCAGGACGCCGTGCACTCCGCGGTCGCCGCTGCGCTCCCGAAACTGAGGGCGCTCCCGGGCATGATCACGATGAGCGACTTCAGCACGACGCCCGAGAGCCACGCGCGCCTCTGGCGCGTGCGCGAAGACCTGTTCGCGATCGTCGGCGGCGCCCGCAGACCTGGTACGACGGTGCTGCTCGAGGACGTGGCCGTGCCGTTGGACGAGTTCGCGAGGTTGCTCACCGGTCTCGAGGTGCTGTTCGTCAAGCACGGCTACACGGACCCGGGGCAGGGCGTCCAGTTCGGGCACGCGAACGCCGGCAACGCCCACTTCGTCTTGACCGCGGACTTCACCCAGCAACGGGAGATAGACCGCTTCATGGCGTTCACCGAGGACTCCGTCGCTCTCGTCGCCGATGAGTTGCACGGCTCGTTGAAGGCCGAGCACGGCACCGGCCGTGCAATGGCCCCATTTGTGTCACGCGAGTGGGGCGACAAGGCGTACTCGCTGATGACCCGGATCAAGAAGCTCGTCGACCCCGATGACCTGTTCAATCCCGGCGTGCTGATCAACGACGACCCCGGCATCGTCAGCAAGAACATCAAGCGCACACCGCCGGTCTCCCCGCGGATCGACAAGTGCATCGAATGCGGATTCTGCGAGCACGTCTGCCCGAGCCGCCTCGTCACGCTCACCCCTCGGGGGCGCATCCAGGCCTCGCGCAAGCACACAGAGCTGCTGGCAAAGGGCGACGACCTCGGTGCGGAGGAGCTGTGGCACCAGTACCAGCACGAGGGCCTCAACACCTGCGCAGCCGATGGCATGTGCGGAACGAAGTGCCCCGTCGGGATCAACGTCGCCGAATACACCGCCGAGCTGCGCGCCGAACGCAACAACAAGGCCGAGACGTCCCTCGGCTCGGTGTTGGCGCGCCGCTACGCCGAAGTCGAGAGGATCGCACGAGGCGGTCTCGCCATGGGGGTGCTTGCCAACAAGTTCCACACGATGGAAGTCCTCACGAAGGCCGTTCACAAGCTGGTCCCGTTCTCGCCGGTCTGGTCACCGGCGATAGGCAAGAGCCCGATGCCCCTGTTCCGGTCCGAGAGCGCGCCCGAGATCGCCTACTTCCCAGCCTGTGTGACACGGATCATGGGTTCCTCGAACCTAGGCAAGGCGTCGGTCACCGAGACCGTGCTCGCCGTCGCCGCCCGCGCGGGCATCAAGGTTCGCCTGCCCAAGTCGGTGACCGGTGTCTGCTGTGGCCAGATCTGGAAGCACAGGGGCTACGCCACCGGTCGACGGTACATGGCGAACCATCTCGTCGAATCCATGTGGGAGTGGAGCGACGGGGGCCAAGTGTCGGTCATGTGCGACGTCACGTCGTGCACACAGACGATCCTTCGCGAAGTCGCCGACCAGCTCACCGAAGAGAACGCCGAGCGCTACCGACAGATCAAGGTCGTCGACATCGCCCCGTGGCTCGTCGAGGACGTGATGCCCAGGCTCGAGGTCACCACGCCGAAGCAGAGCGTCGCTCTCCACCCGACCTGCGCGTGCGTCGAGCTCGGGGTCGACAAGCTGTTGCAGGCGATCGGCAACGCCTGCGCGCAAGAAGCAGTGACCCCGTTGCACTGGGGCTGCTGCGGCGTCGCCGGCGAGCGAGGCTTCATGTACCCCGAGCTGAGCGACGGTGCCCAGCGCGACGAGCTGGCTGAGCTTGCCGGACGAGTCTTCGACGGTTACTACTCCGTCGCGCGCACCTGCGAAATTGGCCTCAGCGAACGCTCCGGGCACCAGTACGAGTCGATCGTCTACCTCGTCGAGGAAGCGACTCGGCGAAGCGGCACGACGGGCAAGGCGAAGTGACCGTCATCGCGAAGTATCCCCACCCCGAGGACGATCACCGAGCTAGGTATCGCCCGGACTCGGCACGGCTCAGCTGATCGAACAGATCACGTCGGC
>PMZN01000036.1:0-1003 GCA_003170375.1 Acidimicrobiaceae bacterium
CACAGAGGATCCGCTCGAGAAGCTTCTCGCGGAGGAAGAAGAGATCGAGCGCCGGACTCGCGAGCAGCATCACGACGTCCCACATTTCCGTAGGGAGGCCGACTGACCATGCTGATGCCTCGCAAGGTCAAGCACCGCAAGCAGCAGCGCGGGCGCATGTCCGGAATGACGAAGGGTGGCGAGACCATCAACTTCGGCGACTTCGGGATTCAAGCTCTCGAACCGGCGTGGCTCACGGCGCGCCAGATCGAGGCCGCTCGAATCGCGATGACCAGGCACATCAAGCGTGGCGGCAAGGTCTGGATCCGGGTGTTCCCCGACAAGCCGGTCACTCAGAAGCCTGCCGAGACGCGCATGGGGTCGGGCAAGGGCAACCCCGAGCACTGGGTCGCCGTGGTCCGTCCCGGGAGGATCCTCTTCGAGCTTGCGGGCGTGGACGAGGCGCTCGCCCATTCGGCCCTGGAACGGGCGATCCAGAAGCTCCCTATGAAGGCACGCGTCATCGCACGGCCCGGTCTCGGTTCCAACGCGGAGGTGCTGGTCTGATGTCGAGCGCAGCCGAGTTGCGGGAGCTCGACGAGACCGAGCTCGAGAACAAGCTCGTCGAAGCCCGCAAGGAGCTCTTCAACCTCCGGTTCCAGGCGGCCACGGGCAGATTGGACAACAACTCGCGAGTCACGCAGGTCCGCAGGGAAATCGCGCGACTTATGACCGTGCAGCGTGCGCACGAGATCGAGCTCGCCGAGTCGGCGGAGGCGGTCGTAGGCCGTGTCGACGCAGGGACGAAGGAGCAGTGATGGCCGAGAACGAGGCCAGGGCGGGCACCCCGAACGGTGCGCCGCCGACTGAGGAAGTGCGCGTCAACCGGCGCAGGGTCCGCGAGGGCACTGTCGTCGAGAACCGCATGGACAAGACCGCGGTCGTCGCGGTCGTAGAGCGCGTCCGGCATGCCAAGTACGCCAAGACCGTCCAGCGGACCCGGCATCTGTACGTGCACGACGAG
>PMZN01000036.1:1014-8132 GCA_003170375.1 Acidimicrobiaceae bacterium
TGGTCGAAGTCGTGGAGCGTGCGCGGTGATCCAGCAAGAGTCGCGCCTACGCGTCGCCGACAACTCCGGCGCGAAAGAGGTGCTCTGCATCAAGGTCCTCGGCGGGACCCGCCGCAGGTACGCGGGGATCGGTGACGTGTTCATCGCCACGGTCAAGGACGCCGTGCCCGGTGCGGCCGTGAAGAAGGGCGACGTGGTGCGCTGCGTCGTCGTGCGGACGAAGAAGGAGAACCGCAGGTCTGACGGCAGCTATATCCGTTTTGACGAGAATGCGGCGGTGCTGATCAACGACCAGCTGCAGCCACGCGGCACCCGGATCTTCGGCCCGGTGGGACGGGAGCTGCGGGAGAAGCGCTTCATGCGCATCGTCTCGTTGGCTCCGGAGGTGATCTAGGTGCGTATTCGCAAAGGGGACCGGGTCAAGGTGCTCACGGGCAAGGACCGGGGCAAGGTCGGCGAGGTCATGCGGGTCATCCCCGCGCGCAACCGCGTGATCGTCGACGGCGTCAACGTCGCCAAGCGTTCCACCAAGGCGAAGCGGGGAACCATGCAGGGCGGCATCATCGACAAGGACATGCCGGTGCACGCCTCGACTGTGGCAGTGGTCTGCGCGGAGTGCGGGCCCACGCGTGTCGGGTTCCGGGTCGACGACCAGGGCCGCAAGATCCGCGTCTGCCGCAAGTGCGGAGGTGACCTGTGAGCCCGGCCGTCGTGGAGCGTCCGCGTCTCCGCCAGCGTTACGACACCGAGATCCGCTCGGCGCTCGCCACCGAGCTCGGCCTTTCCAACGTGATGGAGGTGCCACGCCTTTCCAAGATCGTCATCAACATGGGCGTCGGCAAGGCCACCCAGCAGCAGTCGCTGCTCGAGGGCGCTGTCGGTGACCTCCAGCTGATCGCCGGCCAGCGGCCGGTCATCACCAAGGCGCGGCGCTCGATCGCCGCCTTCAAGCTCCGCGAGGGCATGTCGATCGGTTGCATGGTGACTCTGCGGGGCGATCGGATGTGGGAGTTCTTCGATCGCCTCATCAGCCTGGCGATCCCCCGCATCCGTGACTTCCGGGGCCTGTCGCCGAAGTCGTTCGACGGTCGGGGCAACTACACCTTCGGAGTCACCGAGCAGCTGATCTTCCCCGAGATCGACTACGACAAGGTCGACACCCCTCGCGGCATGGACATCACGATTGTGACCACCGGCCGCACCGATGCCGAAGGCCGAGCGCTGCTCGGCGCCTTCGGGTTCCCGTTCCGACGTGAAGGGCAGTAGAGCCGACCCATGGCCAAGAAGGCATTGATAGAGAAGCAACAGGCCAAGCCCAAGTTCAAGGTGCGTGGCTACACGAGGTGCCGGCGGTGCGGGCGCCCGAGAGCGGTATACCGCAAATTCGGGCTCTGCCGTATCTGCCTGCGCGAGCTCGTGCATGCCGGCGAGGTGCCGGGCGTGACCAAGGCCAGCTGGTGAGAGGAGGGGATCGTTCATGACCATGACTGACCCCATCGCGGACATGCTGACCCGCGTTCGCAACGCGAACGTGGCGATGCACGACACGGTCCGTATGCCCAGCTCGAGGGTCAAGGAAGCGCTTGCCGTGATCTTGGAGCGCGAGGGCTACATCGCGGGCTTCACAACGGTCGCACGAGAGGGCCACCCCGGTGACGTGCTCGAGATCTCGCTCAAGTACACGGCCGAGCGCGCGCGTGTGATCGGCGGGCTCAAGCGTGTCTCCAAGCCCGGCCTGCGGATCTACTGCCGTGCCGACGGGTTGCCACGTGTCCTAGGCGGGCTCGGCGTGGCAGTGCTCTCGACGAGCAAGGGTCTCATGACCGATCGCGAGGCACGCCAGCAGCGTGTCGGCGGTGAGGTGCTTTGTTATGTCTGGTGAGCCAAAGGTGACGAGCTGATGTCCCGAGTCGGAAGGAGCCCGATCGAGGTGCCCGCTGGCGTCGAGGTCACGTTGCACGGCGGCAGCGTGGCGGTGTCCGGCCCACAGGGGACTCTGCATCGGGACCTGCCCGGGAGCATCACCGTCCGTCGATCCGACGCTCAGCTGCTCGTCGAGCGGCCCGATGACCAGCGGAGCAACAGGGCTCTGCACGGCCTGACTCGGAGTCTCATTCAGAACATGGTGACCGGCGTCACGGCCGGTTTCACCAAGGAGCTCGAGATCGTCGGCGTCGGCTACCGCGCGACGTTGAAGAGCCCACAACAGCTCGAGCTGGCGCTCGGGTTCAGCCACCCGGTCTTCATCGACGCGCCCGAGGGCGTCTCGTTCGAAGTGCCCACCCCGCTCCGCATCGTCGTGAAGGGCATCGACAAGGAGGCTGTCGGCCAGGTCGCCGCCGACATCCGCAGGGTCCGCAAGCCCGAGCCCTACAAGGGCAAAGGCGTGAGGTACGCGGGCGAAGTCGTGCAACGCAAGGCCGGGAAGGCGGCGAAGTAGCCATGAGCAAGACACTGCGCACCCACGAGCTGCAGACCCGACGTCACCGTCGCGTCCGCAAGCATGTGATCGGCACTGCCGAGCGGCCGCGTCTCACGGTGTTCCGCTCGAACAAGCACATCGTGGCCCAGATCATCGACGACTCCGCCGGCCGTACGTTGGTCGCCGCCTCCACGCTCGAGGCGGGTCAGCGCGGCGGCGCGACAGGCAACATCGCTGCTGCCACGGAGATCGGCAAGCTCGTGGCGAGCCGCGCTCTGTCGCAGGGAGTGACGAAGGTCGTGTTCGACCGGGGTTCGTCCCGGTACCACGGTAGGGTCGCGGCGCTCGCCGAGGCCGCACGTGAAGCCGGATTGGAGCTTTGATGGTCGAGTCGCAGTACGAAGAGCGCACAATCAAGGTCAACCGCGTCGCCAAGGTCGTGAAAGGCGGGCGGCGGTTCTCGTTCACCGCGCTCATGGTGATCGGTGACGGCAACGGCCGAGTCGGCCTCGGGTACGGCAAGGCCAAGGAGGCGGGCCTAGCCGTCCAAAAAGGGATCGAAGAGGCGCGCAAGAACATGTTCGACGTCCCGCTCGCGGGCTCGACGATCGTCCATCCGGTGTTGGGCCACGCCGGTGCCGGCCGGATCATCCTGAAGCCGGCCGCTCCGGGCACCGGCGTCATCGCCGGTGGGGCCGCGCGGGCCATCTTCGAGATGGCCGGCATCCGCGACGTCGTGGCCAAGTCGCTCGGCACCTCGAACGCGATCAACGTCGCGCACGCGACCATCAACGGCTTGAGCAGCCTCCGCCGTCCCGACGAGGTAGCGCGCCTTCGTGGCAAGACTGCCGAAGAGGTCACTCCGACCGGCGTGCTGCGCGCCTATGAGGAGCGGCGCCGCCTCGGGCGTGCCTCCGGGGAAGTGAGCTGACCGTGGCAGCTCCCCGCGGCACCAAGGGTTCCGAGCCTGCAGCCAAGGTGGAAGGGCGGCTTGTCGTCACACAGGTCCGGTCCGGGATCGGCACCAAGCCGAAGCACCGTGGGACCTTGCGGGCACTCGGGCTGGGCCGGATCGGCCAGTCGAACGATCTCCCTGACCGGCCGGAGATTCGCGGGATGATCGCCCGCGTTCCTCATCTCGTCACCGTCTCCGAGGAGCAGACCGCATGAAGCTGCACGAACTCGCGCCTTCGCCCGGTTCGAACCGCCCCAAGCGCCGCGTCGGAAGGGGCACAGGTGGCAAGGGCGGCAAGACCGCCGGCCGGGGGACTAAAGGGCAGAAGGCCCGCAACAACATCAAGCCCGGGTTCGAGGGCGGTCAGCTGCCGCTGACACAGCGGATCCCGAAGCTGCGCGGCTTCGCGAACCCGTTTCGAGTCGAGTACAACGTCGTCAACCTCGACGTCCTGGACGAACTGGGCCTCGACGAGGTGACGCCCGAGAGCCTGGAGGCCGGGGGCATCGTCCACCACAAGGGCCTTGTGAAGATCCTCGGCCGTGGCGAGCTGCACCGGGCTGTGAGGGTCTCCGCTCACGGGTTCTCGCGATCGGCCGTGGCGGCCATCGAGGCCGCGGGCGGCTCCGTGACCGTCGTCCCGCCTCCCTACGGTGACCGGCGGCCGCCCGCCAAGGGAAATGCTCTCGCCAACCGCTAGGGTTCTTCGGCGTCGTCGAGGCTTCGCCGGCAGCCGCGTGGTTTTCGACGCGCCGAGTGAGGAAAGGATCTGATGCTCGCAAGTCTGCGGAACATGTTCAAGGTCCCGGACCTCCGCAACAAGGTCCTGTTCACCCTGCTCATCATCGGCGTCTACCTGATGGGCGCGAACATCGTCGTGCCCGGTGTCAATTTCACCGAGATCCAGACGATCAGCGCCGCCGAGAAGTCCGGCGGCGTGCTCGGCTTCCTAAACCTGTTCTCGGGTGGTGCGCTCGCCCGAGCCGCGATCTTCGGGCTCGGGATCATGCCCTACATCACGTCCTCGATCATCGTCCAGCTACTTCAGACGGTGATCCCGAAGTTCGAGCAGTGGCGCGAGCAGGGAGCGGTCGGCCAGCGCAAGCTCACCCAGGCCACCCGTTACCTCACCGTCGCGCTGGCCGTCATGCAGAGCTCGGGCCTGGTGTTCTTGTTCCACAGTGGTGAGCTGTTCGGCGCGGGCAGCAATATCGACCTCATCAAGGACTTCACCGCTCCCCGGGTGTTGTTCATCATTCTCGTGTTCACCGCCGGCACGGCCGTTGTGATGTGGCTCGCCGAGCTCATCACCCAGCGCGGCATCGGCAACGGGATGTCGATCCTGATCTTCTCCAACGTCGTCGCGGCGATGCCGATCTATGGCGAGCAGGTCAAGGCCGACAAGGGCTGGTTCGGGCTCGCGGTGATCATCTTCGTGGTCCTAGCGCTCCTCGTCGCCATCGTCTTCGTCGAGCAGGGCCAGCGGCGCATCCCGGTCACCTTCGCAAAACGGGTCCAGGGACGGCGCATGTACGGCGGCCAGAGCACCTACATACCGCTCAAGGTCAATCAGGCCGGTGTCATCCCGATCATCTTCGCGAGCTCCCTGCTTTACATCCCTGTCCTGCTGTCGAACGTCGTGCCCTGGTTGTCGCTGCGCAACTGGGTTCAGCACAACCTGTTGAACCCGACCGACGGCTGGTACATCGTCTTCTACGGCCTGTTTATCGTCCTGTTCACGTTCTTCTACGTCCATGTGACATTCGACCCCTACCAGCAGGCGGACACGATCCGCAAGCAGGGTGGCTACATCCCCGGCTTCAGACCGGGGGCGCCGACTGAGCACTACCTGGCACGGATCCTGAACAGGATCACTCTCCCTGGGAGCTTGTTCCTGGCGGCTGTGGCGCTGACGCCGTCGATCCTGCTCTCGCTCTGGCACATCACCACGATCCCCTTCGCGGGCACGACGCTCCTGATCAGCGTCGGCGTGGCGCTCGAGACCATGAAGCAGATCGACAGCCAGTTGATGATGCGTAACTACGAGGGGTTCCTCCAGTAAGTGGTACCGGGCGCGAGGCTCATCGTCCTCGGCAAGCAAGGAGCCGGGAAGGGCACCCAGTGCATGCGGTTGTCGCGTCGCTACGTCCTCCCGCACATCTCCACCGGGGACATGCTGCGGGCGGCGGTGAAGGCCCGTACCCCACTCGGTCTCGAGGCGCGCCGATATCTCGACGCGGGCGACCTGATCCCCGACGAGGTCGTCTTGGCCATGGTGGCCGGCCGCCTCGACCAGGACGACACGAGGACGCGTGGTTTCCTTCTCGACGGCTTCCCGCGAACGGTGGCCCAGGCGGACGGCTTCGACGAGTTGTTGAAGCCCGCAGTCATCGACCTGGTGCTCAACCTCGTGGTGCCGACTGGGCTGGTGCTGGCGCGCCTTGTGAGCCGGCGGGTGTGCGAGGACTGCGGTGCGATCTACTCGACGTCGACGCCCCCCAAGCTGAACTGGACCTGTGACTTCTGTGGAGGTGACGTCGTCCAGCGCGAGGACGACACCGAGGAGGCGATCAAGAACCGCCTCGATCTCTACGACTCCTCGACCGCCCCGCTCGTCGCACGCTACGAAGCCCTTGGCAAGCTGGTAGAGGTCTCGGGCGAAGGGAGCCCCGGCGACGTCGCCAACTCCCTGAACGCGGTGATCGACGCCTACCAGCACGGTGGCGGGTTCTTCCCGCCCACACCGCCGGAACACTCGTGAGGCGTTCACCCGAAGAGATCGCGAAGATGCGCCGAGCCGGCAAGGTGGTCGCCGAGATGCTCTCCGAGACGCGGCTCAAGATCAAGCCGGGCGTGACGACAGCCGACCTCGACCGAGTCGCTAGGGAAGTGCTCGAGCGCCGCGGCGCGAGGTCGAATTTCCTTGGGTACCACGGCTTTCCCGCCGTGATCTGCACGTCGCCGAACAACATGATCGTGCACGGCATCCCGGGCGCCCGTGTGCTCGAGGAAGGCGATGTGATCTCGATCGACTGCGGAGCGATCATCGAGGGATACCACGGCGATGCCGCATACACCGCCCCGGTCGGCGAGATCTCGGCAGCGGCCGCGCGGCTGCTGGAGGTGACCGAAAGGAGCTTGTGGGCAGGGATCGACCAGCTCCGCGACGGTAACCGTCTTCATGACGTCGGGAGGGCGGTGCAGGACTTGGCCGAGGCCGCGGGCTACTCGGTCGTGCGAAAGTACGTCGGGCACGCCATCGGCACCGCGATGCACGAAGACCCACAAGTGCCGAACTACTGGCCCGGGACGCCAGGTCCGAGGATAAAGGTCGGCAACGTCTTCGCGATCGAGCCGATGGTCAACATCGGCACCCCCGACACCATCGAGCTCGAAGACGGCTGGAGCGTCGTGACAGCGGACGGGAGCCTCTCCGCGCACTTCGAGCACACTATTGCCGTCACCGAAGACGGTCCGGAGGTGCTTACGCAGGCCTGAGCGGCTATCATGGTCCCGCCTCGGGTCCAGTGGCCGGCGGCTATGGTCTCTTGCGCCACGAGTCGGTGGACAGTACGCGGCACCCATGCGAGGACCCGTCGCAAAGATCTACTGACCGGCGGTTGTCGCGTCGGTTTCATAGAAGTCGGATTAGTTGTAGGAGGTTGTCCTGCCCAAGCCCAAAGAAGATGCGATCGTGCTGGAAGGAACGGTTGTCGAGCCGCTCCCGAACGCCATGTTCCG
>PMZN01000056.1 GCA_003170375.1 Acidimicrobiaceae bacterium
CCGAAGAGGTGGGGCTCCACTTGAGCCGGATGCGCCGGCGGCTCGGCCTGGCGACTCTGCTGCTCGTGCTGTTCCTGACGTTCATGGACAACACGGTGATCAGCGTCACCTTGGCGAACGTGCAGTCGACCCTTCATACCGGCATCAGTCAGCTGCAGTGGGTGATCAACGGTTATGCCCTGGTCTTTGCGAGCCTCATGCTGCTGTTCGGGACGCTCGGTGACCAGCTCGGCCGCAAGAAGGTGATGCTGTCGGGCGTCATCTTGTTCTGTTGCGGTTCGGTCGTCGCTGCGTTGGCGCAGAACGCCGATACCTTGATCGCCGGCCGGGTCGTCATGGGACTCGGCGCAGCGGCGTCCGAGCCGGGCACGCTCTCGATGATCCGCCACCTCTACCCCGAGCGTCGATCGCGGGCTAAGGCACTCGGCATATGGGCGGCGGTGTCGGGTCTTGCGCTCGCAATGGGCCCCTTGATCGGTGGCGTCCTGGTAGGGGTGTACTCGTTCCGGGCAGTCTTCTGGTTCAACCTGTTCTTCGGCTTGGTCGCACTCGTCGGCGCGGCGCTGATCTTGCCCGAGAGCGTCAACAGGGTTCGCTTCCGCCTGGACTTCGCGGGATTCCTTCTCGGAGCCGGCGCGCTCGCGGCCGCCTCGTTCGCCATCATCCAAGGAGAGTCGACCGGCTACAGGAACTTCAGGATCGACATGCTGTTCGCCGCCGCGTTCGTCCTAACGATCCTCTTCGTGTTCTACGAACGAAAAGTGGCGCACCCGATCCTCGACGTCTCGTTCTTCAAACGTTCGGCCTTCGCGGGTTGCAACGCGGTCGCGTTCTGCACGTATTTCGGTACCTTCTCGATCTTCTTCTTCGTCGCTCTGTATCTCCAGGACGTAGGTACCAGCTCGGGTTACAGAACCGCGCTCGACTTCGTGCCGATGGCGGCAGCGATGATCATCGCCTCGCTGTTCGCCGGACGTTGGGTGGCACGATCAGGCCCGAGGCTGCCGATGACAGTCGGTTGTGTGCTCGCGGGAATCGGCATCATCTTGACCGAGATCGTCCTGACTCCGAGCTCGGGCTTGTCGACCCTCGGCTGGACGCTCCCGATAGCCGGTGCCGGGTTCGGAATCGCGATCGTGCCCGTGACCTCTACTGCCCTCTCCTCTCTTCCCGCCCAGCACTCGGGCATGGCGGCGTCCGCGACCAACACCAGCCGCGAGCTCGGTGCCGTCGCCGGCGTCGCGGTCCTCGGATCGATGGTTAACGGCCAACTGATCTCGAGCCTGGTTCGCCAGCTCAACTTGATCGGGATCCCGAAGTCGTTCCAGGACACGGTCATCACTGCGGTCACGACCGGCACGTTCAGCTCCCAGGCCAAGCAATTCAAGGGGACGCCGGCGATCACAAAGATCGTGAACGAGGTGACACAGGCTGCGTACGTAGCCTTCGGCCATGGCCTCGACGCAGCGCTCTCGGCTGCCGGCGCGATGATGCTCGCATGCGGGATCGTCGCCGCGCTCACGATGCGTGTGCGGATCCGGACATCAGGGGCGCTGCACATACGGTCGCAGGGCTGAGCCCTTCCCGGTTCGAAGGCAAGGACCCGGACCGCCGCTACGCTTGGCAACCGACCTTGCACGGACGCCGTGAACCCAAGTGATGCCTACCGGTTGGAGGATGTCTGGCTGAGCTAAGCGGCCGAGCTGAGCTCGGCGACAGGGAGCCCGTCACTGCCCGCGCAGGCGGCTTGGCGGCCGGACTCCGCTCGCCCGAGCGCGGAACGCCGTTCGCGCGCCGATATCTCACGAGCCCCGGCCTGCGCTATGTCGTACGCCGGATCCTCCTCTCGATTCCCGTTGTGCTCGGTGTGGTCGTCGTCACGTTCCTGCTCCTGCGGCTGATACCCGGCGACCCGGCCCGTACCCTGCTAGGGCTACATGCGCCGTCGGCAGCTGTTGCTGCGCTTCGTCACCAGCTCGGCCTGGACGAGCCGATCTGGCGCCAGTTCTGGGCCTACTTCTACAGGCTCGCTCATGGCAACCTCGGCACGTCGATCTACTACCAGGCCCCGGTCGCCTCGGTCATCGCCCCCGGCCTCCCCTTGACCGGATCGCTCGTTCTCGTCGCGACGTTCTTCACGATCGTCATCACGGTGCCGTTGGCATCGTTCGCCGCGATGCGCCAGGACCGGGCCGGCGACCACGCCGTAAGGCTGTTCTCGCTGATGGGCCTCGGGATGCCCTCGTTCTGGTTCGGCATCATCCTGATCGTCTTGTTCTCGGTCGACCTGCACTGGTTCCCGGTCGGCGGCTACGGCACGAGTTTCTGGGCCCATCTGCATTCCCTCCTGCTGCCCGGATTGTGCGCTGCGATCGGCATCGTCCCAGTGCTCATCCGGAGCCTGCGGGTCGGCATGCTCGAGGTGCTCGGGGCCGACTACGTCGCGACCGCCCGCGCGAAGGGGCTGCGCCCGTCCCGTGTCACCTTCGTGCACGTCGCCCGCAACGCGCTCATCCCGACGGTCACCTTGCTCGGGATCAACATCGCCTACCTGATCGGGGGCACCGTGGTGATCGAGCGAGTCTTCGCCCTGAACGGGCTGGGCAGTGCGATGTTGACCGCGATCGACAACCGCGACTTCCCGGTCGTGCAGGGCGTCACACTCGTCTACGCGCTCGGCGTGATCGTCGTGATCTTGATAACCGATCTCGTCACGGCGCGGCTCGACCCGAGGATAAGGCTCAGGTGAGCGCG
>PMZN01000105.1 GCA_003170375.1 Acidimicrobiaceae bacterium
AACCTAAACTGACACAGCAGATCTCCACAGCGGAGTGCCCCAGATGGCCGGCTCGGCTGCGGCGTCTCAACTCAATAAGAGTTGATTTCCGAAGTGACCGACTCTGACGGCGCGTTCAGTTTCCCTTTGTCGGTCGATGGGCCTCGGCAGCCACCCGATGCCTACGGAAGTAACGACTACCGGCATATTTCATCGTGGCCTTGCTCGTGATCTCCGCCACGTCCCGTCCTAACCCTTCGGCCGGAAGAGCCAAAAGGGCGCGCCCGAGGGGTCCGCCACACGGGCGACCCTCCCGAGCCCATGGTCGGCGGCCTCGGTGAGCACCGCGCCGCCGAGCGCGCTCACTTTCGCGACCGAGGCGTCGACATCGTCGCTTTGCCAGAACACCGACCAGTGCGGTGATTCTCCGGGCGCTAGCGACTCCACCTCGTCGCCGATCCCGGCGATTGGCCGCCTGTTCTCCGGATCCATGTAGCCGGCGTAGTGATGACCGCTGTCCACCTCCTCGATTGGGTCCCAGCCGAATACCTGGCGATAGAAGGTCACCTCTGTCTGGTAGTCATGAACATCGATGGCAATGAAGCTCGGGGTGCCGTGCTCGTGGAGCACGGTGAAGCCGGGAAAGCTGCCGGGCTGCCAGATGCCAGTGACCGCCCCCGCTGGATCGGCGATCACCGCTTGACTGCCGAGATCGTCGATCGCCATCGCCGGGAGATGCACCGTGGCGCCGTGTCCAGTGGCGAGCTTGAGGGTGCGCTCGATATCGTCCGTCGCGAAAAAGGGCTTCCACGTATTGTCGGCGCGCGCCTCGCCCATGTCGCCCATCGCTCCGGCGACCGGAATGCCGGCGCGGTTGAACATGAAGTAGCCGCCGTGATCCGGCCTCGGCTCGCCTGCTTGCCAGCCGAACAGCTCGGAATAGAAACGGCGGCTTCCCTCCATGTCTGAGGTCCACAGGTCAACCCAGCAGGGAGCCCCCGGCGGGGCGACGGGTCGGTTCGTCATCGCTGCTCCTTCTAAGAATCGTCGTCGTCGTGTTTTGAACGTGGAGGAGAGTCGTCTCGAAACTTCATCCCTTCAACTATGCCCAGCTGCGGGCTATTGCTTCTGTTCCACTCGCCGATTGGAGCTCGAGCAGCTGCGAACCTCATAGCGCTGCTCGTCCCAAAACTAGGGTTGGTGAAGTTATTGTGCGAGATCGGAAGGAGTGCCACGCGTGCCGTCGGAGCCATCAGCAGAAGAGCAGGTGCTCGCGGGCGCACTGAACCGGCAGCGCGAGCACATTCTTGAGGCCGTCCAGGATATTCGAGCCGACGATCCCCAGGCGGCCGGTTCTTCCTTCGGGCTGGAGCTGCATCGGCTTGGTAAACCACCTTTCGCTCGACGTTGAGCGCTTCTGGTTCCAGGCGGTCATAGCTGGGGACCAGGTCGCAATCGAAGACGTTCTTGGCTCTTCCGACAATGCTTGGAACGTAAGTGACGCTGAGCCCGTCGAGGAAGTGCTTCAGAGGTACAGGGCCAACGCCGAGCGTGCCGATGGGATCATCGCCACTCGCTCGCTTCATGCAGCACCAGCGTGGTGGCCCGATTTCTTCGGCTTCTGGCGGCTCCACAGCCTCCGCGAGATCGTGCTCCACGTCGTGACGGAGACCGCAACCCACGCCGGTCACCTTGATGCGGCACGTGAACTGATCGACGGCAAGCTGCATCTTGTCCTCACTGAGTGAGCGAGGCGAACAGATCACCAGGCCAAGCCGTAAGTGACCTTGCCTTTGCGAGCGCCGAATCGGTAGGGATCTCGTGTTTACGCGTAGCCGTCGACCTGGGCGCCTCGCGATCCGATGAGAGATGTTGTTCGGTATCGCAGTTCTGCCGTCGCGAAGGATCCCGACGAGCATCGAACATCGTCGCGCCTTGGGTTAGCTCCCGGGTTCGACGCGCTCCACCGTACGGACGCGATCGATGGACCGATCAAATGACGCAATCCGGTTGACNNGTTGACCCCGGTACTCTCAGCACTCGCGACGAGGTACGCCTCAGCGAAGTCGATGCGATCGATCTCGTACACCTCGAGAGCGCGAAGGAGTAATGCCGAGTCGACCGTCTCGACTGAGGCGAGAGCGATGAGTGATCGAAGTGCCACAGCGACTTGTTCACGGGGTGTCTCGTAGAACGACTCGAGCACATAGACCGTCTCCGCCACCACGAGATCGGTAACCAGCAGCTCAGTTTCGGTCCGGAGGTACGACGTCGCCCTGGTCGCCATCTCTACTGGATCACCCGTGAGGTGCCGGATGAGGACGTTCGTATCGACGAAGGCGCTCATCGGCGAAACAGTGCTCGAGACTCCCGCGTCTTGCGCAGCACGTCATCCCAAGCCACGTTGCGCTTCGCCGCGGGCACCGAGACGCTTCCCGCGAGCTCGAGGAAGTCCGGCGTCCTCGCAAGGACTGCTCGATCGCCCTCGACACGGAACACCACTTCGTCGCCACTCTCAATGCCGAGAGCCTCGCGAACTGTCTTGGGAAGGGTCACCTGACCCTTCGAGGTGACCTTGGCTGCGGCGTCCACGTCGTC
>PMZN01000173.1:0-185 GCA_003170375.1 Acidimicrobiaceae bacterium
TAGACGACGATCCGCGCGATGAGGAGGAACCCCGCAACGGTCAGGTACGGAGTGAGGCGCTTCAGCAGCGATTCCCGCTCCTCCTCCGGCTCCTCAGTCGATAGGTAGGTCTCACGGCCACCGGTCGCGTCGTCGGAACCAGCCACGTAGGAAACGGCCTCCGCGGCGGCCTTGGCCCCGTCGGC
>PMZN01000173.1:203-3352 GCA_003170375.1 Acidimicrobiaceae bacterium
CTCGACGACCGGCTCTGGTGTGGCGGCCTCGGGCGTGGCGGCCCCGGGCGCCTCCAGCACGGTCGATTCCAGATTGCGGGCGAACTCGGCGGCGAGCTTGCCCGACGCCTCGGCCACCTCGCCGCGGTCGAATTGGGCGAGCTTGCCGCTGACAGTGAGGTTCGTGACGACCCGGACCCTCGTGCCTCCCGCCGACGGTGAGAGGGTCGCTGTGATCACGGCGGTCGCGTTTCCTTGCCCCCGGACCTCGCGACCTTCCGCCTTCAGCACGGCCCTGTGGGCGTCGGCGTCGAGCGACTCGAAACGGGCGCTTCCCCGGTACGACACCGTGATCGGCCCGACTCTGACCTTCAGGACGCCCCGTAACTCGTCGCCCTCCACTTCCCGAAGCTCGGCTCCCGGCACGCAGGGCACGATCTTCTCGAGGTCTGTGAGCACTGCCCAGGCCTCGGCAACTGGGAGCGGGACCTCGAATTCGTCTTTCAGTTCCATCGTCGCAGGTCCTCCTGAGTGTCGATGTCAACTGTCGTGCCCTCGCACGCTAGTTCGGTAACGAGCTCCGGTCGACGGTTGGCCAGGGACCGGGCACCCTCGTCACCGCTTATGGGGAGCAGCGACCAGATCTCGGCGTCGAGCCGCACGGGGTGCCCGCGCCGGCCGTAGTAGGTCGCGAAGACGATCGGGCCTCCGCGCGCTGCCGCAATGGTGCGCCACGAGTCCGCTGTCAGCCCGGGAAGGTCGCCCAGACCGACCACCGCCGACAAGTGGCCTTGTCGAGCGCACCAGTCGAGCGCAACCCTCAGCGAGGTGGCCTGGCCCAAGGACCAGTCCTCGTTGCGCAGCAGCGTCGCTGCATCGGGCACGACCCCGCTCAGGTCAACTGCGCCGCAGACGACGACGAGCTCGTCGAGCTCGGCTTCGACCGCTGGGCCGATCGCCCATTCGATCAGTGGCTTTCCGCGCGCTTTGGCGAGCAGCTTCGCACCTGGGCTGGCACCGGGGTCATCCCTGTTGAAGCGAGTCCCGGCGCCTGCGGCCAGGATCACCGCAGCAACAGACATCTCCGGCAGCGTAACGCTCGAGCTGCTACGGCGGGGCGGCCCAGCCGCCTCGACGGACGGTCAGCCCCGGTGGATGGCGCCCGCCGCGCTGCGCAGCGTAGTGACGAAGCCGTCGGCCCGGCCGGTGCGCACGGCGATGATCTCGGCGCAGATCGCCACAGCGGTCTCTTCAGGGGTGCGGGCGCCGATGTCGAGGCCGATCGGGCTCATGAGGCGCTCGTTCAGCTCCGCCTCGTCGGCACCCGCCTCGACCAAGCGCAACCATCTCCGCTCGTGGGTCCGCCGTGAGCCCATGGCGCCGAGATAACCGGCCCGAGTCCGCAGCGTCCCGAGGATGGCGGGGACGTCGAACTTCGTATCGTGCGTGAGAACGCAAACGGCGTCACGAGGTCCCAGCTCGGAGCCGATCCGGTCCATGTACCGGTCCGGCCACTCGACAACGACCTCGTCGGCCAGCGGGAAGCGAGCCTTGGTCGCGAAGACAGGGCGGGGATCGCAGACCGTGACCGCGAAGCCGAGCACCTTGCCCACCTCGACAAGCGCCCGCGTGAAATCGACGGCGCCGAACACGATGAGCCGCGCCGGAGGGGCGAAGACCTCCATGAAGACCGCGACCTCTGCCCGCCGTGCCTCTCCGTGCGGGCCGTAGTGCCGGGTCACCATCACACCCCGGTCGAGAGCCGCCAACGCGTCGCGCGTCGCGATCCGGTCCAGCTCCGGGTCGCCGAGGGTGCCGAGGCACCGGCCGTCCGGCCGGACCACAAGCTTGGCCGCGAGCGCAGTGCGGCCTTGGGCCGCGCCCTCGACGGAGGTGACCGTCGCGAGCACGACCGGCTCGTCGCCGAGCAGCGCCGAACGAAGCTCGCGATAAAGATCGCCGCTCACTTGTCGGCCCTTCCGGTCACCAGTCGAGCGGTTCCACGAGGACATGCACCGTGCCGCCGCACGTCAGCCCGACGGCGAAGGCCTCGTCGTCGGAATAGCCGAAGGTGCACACCCTCGGCGTGCCGCTCTCGAGCACGGCAAGCGCCTCGACGACGACTGCGCCCTCGACACAGCCGCCTGACACCGAGCCCGCGACCTCACCGTCCTCGCTCACGGCCATCGTGGCGCCTGGGTCTCTTGGCCCGGAGCCTTCTACGCCGATCACTCGCGCGACCGCGACGCGCCGGCCCGCGGCTTGCCACCGGTCGATGTCCGCAATCACTTCCTTCATCGAGCCATCACCTCCACCACGTGGCGCCCGAGGCTAATGGCATACCAGCCCCGTTTCGCTCACATCGCAGGCAAGCGTCGATCAGAACAGCGAGTGCCAGAACTCCAAGCTGTCGAGGACGCGGTGCCAAAAACCCGGCTCGTGCACCAGTGGTTGTGCGGCTCGCGCGCTCGGACCGAGGATCGCGTCGCTCGGCAGGAGATCGGAGGAGGGGATCGGGTTGTCCGCGAGCGGGTCGGGTGTGGAGGAAGAGGAACCGGCAGGCCCGGGCAGCACGACTATGGAGCGCTGGCCAGGGGTGATCAAGCCGTACTCCTCATGCGCGATCCGACCGATCGTCGCCGGATCGTGCAGTGCCCGCACTTGTGACGAAAGCGCCCGGTTCTCCGCTTGCAACGCCACGAGCTGGGCACTGTCGGCCCGGACCGCCGACCGCCCTTGGACAAGCGCGCCGAGGGGGAAGTTGGCCACGAGAACGACCACGGCGATCAACAACGCCGCGAAGAAGAACAACCGGGCTCGTCGGATCATGACGGGCCGCCTCCATGCGAACCGGCGAACGCGGCTTGACCCAGGTACTCGGCCGATCCGCCGAGCTGCTCCTCGATTCGCAGGAGCTGGTTGTACTTTGCGACGCGCTCGGAGCGGGCCGGTGCGCCCGTCTTGATCTGGCCGCAGTTGGTCGCGACCGCCAGATCGGCGACAAAGGTGTCCTCGGTCTCGCCCGACCGATGCGAGATCACGGACCGGTACGAGGCGCGCGTCGCAGTCGCCACGGTGGCCAACGTCTCGGTCAGGGTTCCGACCTGGTTGACCTTCACCAAGATGGCGTTCGCCACGCCGGCCGCGATCCCCCGTTCGAGCCTCTCGGC
>PMZN01000011.1 GCA_003170375.1 Acidimicrobiaceae bacterium
GAGTGGCTCATCGGCGGGCGGCTCGTCCGGCTCCTGCCAGTCGGGTAGGTCACCTCACGCGGCAGAAAGTGTCGCGTGTCTACAACTCGGCGGCCCGTCCTCGGTCGGCGTCGCGACCCGTGCAGGGGCGCGCTGTCCGGGCCCGAACAGCGCCTGTAGAGCATCGAGTCGTCGATCTCGTCCCAGCGTGCACGCTCAATGGCTTGCAGTCCACGGCGTCCGCGATCAGACGAGCGGTCACGAGACCTCGCCACCTGGCCGTGCGCCGACGATCGCCGAACCGGCCTGACGGGCGAGCAGCGCGGCTTCGGCGGCCGCGAGGAAAGCCACCAGAGCGAGCAGAAGGAATGCCGCGTCGAAGGGTCCTCCCCCGGTGCTGGCGGCACCGACCAGGTGATCGAGCGGAGCGCCGGCTCGAAGGGCGAGGGCTCCCGCGGCGACGCCGAGGCCCATGGTCAGCTGCTGGATCGTGCTCGAGAGCGTGTTGGCATTGCCCATTCCCTCGGGCGCCACGTCGGCGAAGACGATCGTGTTGTAGGCCGTGAAGCCGATCGACCGGAAGACACCGCTGACAACCAGAACGAGCACTATCACCACGAGCGGAGTCCCGGCTGTGAAGCTCGCACAGAGCCCAAGGGTGAGGCCGGCTGCGGCCGCCGAGGTCATGAGTACCGTGCGGAATCCGAACCGGTGCAGGATCGGGGTGGTGAACGGCTTGATCGCGATGTTGCCGACGAACACCCCGATGACGAGCATGCCCGAACGGAGAGGGCTCCAGCCAAAGCCGTCCTGGAACATCAGCGCCAGAAGGAAGGGGGCGGCACTGATCGCCACCCGGAAGAAGGAGCCGCCGAGATTCGCGGCCCGGAACGTCGGGACGCGGAGCACGCGCAGGTCGAGCAAAGGGTGGGTGGTCCTCCGGAGGTGGACGACGGCCCACCAGATCAATACCGTCCCTACGCCGATACCAGCTCCGACAGCGGCCCACGAGACGCTGCCGTCGGTGACGAGCTCGAGCCCGTAGACGAAGGCACCCAGCCCGGCGCCGGTCAGCGCGAACCCCCGCCAGTCAAGGCCTGCTGCCCGGTCTGGCCGCAGATCGGGCACGATGCGCACGGCGACAAGAAGGGCGATGAGGCCCAGCGGGAGATTGAGGACGAAGATCCAGCGCCATGACGCATAGGTCACGAGAGCGCCGCCGAGCGCCGGAGCGACGACAGGCGCGACGAGCGCTGGCCAGGTGAGATACGCGATCACCCGAATGATGTCCGCCTTGTTTGCGGCACGCAGCACCACGAGCCGCCCGACGGGCACCATCATCGCTCCGCCCATGCCTTGCAGCACTCGTGCCACCGTGAGCTCACCGAGGCTCGTGCTGAGCGCACAGAAGCCCGAGGAGACGGTGAACAGGGCGATGGCCCCCGAGAACACCAAACGGGCGCCGAAGCGGTCCGCTATCCACCCGCTCACCGGGATGAAGACCCCGAGGGCGAGCAGGTAGGCGGTGATCACGACATTGAGCTCGACGGACGGGACTGCGAATGAACGCGCCATGCGCGGCGCGGCGGTGGCGATGATCGTCCCGTCGAGGTTCTCCATGAAGAACGCCCCGGCAACCAGGAGCGCGACGCCGATCCAGACCGGTCGCTCCCTGCGCCTCCGCGCCTTGTAGGGTCCTTCCTCGTCTTCTCGGGCGTTGCCGAGGTCGTGAGCGCCCCGGCCGCCGAGGTGGGCGAACCTCGACCTGTTCCTCAACGCGACGAGGAGACGATCGGGCCAGGTAGGACGCTCTCCGACTCGCCGAGGATGATCATCGCCAGCACGTCGTCCGCGGTCGCCTCTCGCGTCTTGCGCACGTCCTCCGCTCTGCCATCCGCCATGACGACGAGACAATCGTTCAATTCCGCCACGTCGTGAATGTCATGACCGGTGCGGAGCATACCGCCGCCCTCGGACTTCGAGAGAACCACGGCTCCCTGAAGACCTCGAGGTATCGGCTGGGGTCATTCGGCCCTTGAACGCCTCCTCGAAACGGCGAGCGGCCCGTGCGTGGCGGCATGCACGGCCCCGATCGCCGCCTCGACGCCGCAGACCTGTGGGTTATGGGGTCTATCCGCCTACCTTCCTGCGTCCCTCGGCCAAGCCCCACCTGGACAGCAGGAAGATGATCGTGGCCACGATGGCCAGTGTGATCACGAGCGCCACCGCGTTTGTGAGCACAATTAGTACAGCCAGTGTCAGCAGACCGAGACCACTGGCTGCAACCAATAGAGAGAGCTTCAACCTGTTAACCGCAACCACTCGCCTTACGAGATCGTCACTCCAGAGTGTACGGAATCAGGTTGGGTGCTCGTCCGTCAGGACCTGGTCCAGCCGGCACGCACCGGACTGGGGCTGGCAACTCCATCGGGCGACATCTGCTCGGTTCGACTCCGAGGACGGTCGTCAGCGGGGCTGCGATCCTGCGCATGTGCTGGTGAGGGTCAGGAAACGGCATTGCGCCGTCACCATCCTTCCGTTTCGCAGCTTCCTCGCCCGAACTGGAGAAAGGTGCACGGCCCCCCTTTGCTCATCCTCGCAAGGCAGCCGGGGGTCGTGCACCACCATGAATATCGGCTCGCGGTGTTCGCCTCTTGAACTCTTCCCAGGAATGGTGAACAGCGGGTGCTTGACCGCAGGTTCGGCCCGACGGTACCTCGACGACGCCGCAGACCGGCGGCTTCCCGAGCGCCTGAGGCTCAGGCCAACGCCAGCCAGGCTCGTCTCGGTCGCCTTCCTGGCAAGACCGTGAGAGGTTCGCGAAACTGCCAACGTGCAGCTTGCCGCCCTGGCCAACACCTTGGACGCCGTTCGCTTGTCCTTGCATGTTCTGGCCGCGACGATCTGGGTAGGTGGTCAGCTTGTCGTCGCCGGCATACTCCCGACTGTGCGGTCCCTCGGCGGTGATGCGTCCAAGCGAGTTGCACGAGCCTTCGGGCGCATTCAATGGCCGGCCTATGCCGTCCTCCTGATAACCGGGATCTGGAACGTCCTTGCCACGAAGGACGGACAACCGTCTGCTTGGAACGCGGTGCTCGATGTCAAGATCGCCATCGTCGTCTTGGCTGGAATGGCCGCGTACCTCCACCAACGCTCCAAGTCGACCTTGTGGTTGGCGGCTTGGGGCGCCGTGACCGCACTCGCTTCCACTGGCGCGCTGGTGCTGGGCGTACTGCTAGCCGGTTGAGCCTTTCGTGCGCGTCGCCTGCTTGGGAGGATCTCCCCGAAGCACACGGCCTTTCGATCTTGCTCGCAGGGATCGATTTGGAGGACGCCCCAGGGCACTGTTGATCGCCTAGGTCAAGTCGGTAGTGTTGCTACCGCGAGGCACCCGCCGTTAGAGGTGTACCCGTTGAGCGGTTGGGGTGCTGGCGAAGGAGGCCACATGTCCAAGTACTTCGTCCAGGTCGGCTATACCGCAGAGGCGTGGGCTGCGATGAGCCGTGGGCCGCAGAGGGTGGTTGAACGGGTGCAGGCATCGGCAGAGGCCCTGGGCGGGTCAATCGAGAGCCTGTACTTCTGCTTTGGCGACTATGACCTCATGGGCGTCGTCGACTTTCCAGACAGCCGGGGAGTCGCGGCGTGGTCTATGGCCGTCAGCAGTGGGGGCGACGTGCGCGCCTTCAAGACCACAACGCTGCTGTCCATCGAGGAGGGCCTGCACGCCCTCGGTCGGGCC
>PMZN01000008.1:0-1410 GCA_003170375.1 Acidimicrobiaceae bacterium
CTCACCGAGGCGGCCGGTGCGGGTGCCTCCAACGTCTGGCACCTGATCTGACGTTCGCTGACCGCGAGCCTCTTGTGGAACACGGTCCGCCTCACCGTCGTCGTCACCGTTCTCTGTGCGGTGATCGGGACCCTTGCCGCATACGGCGTAGAGCGGACCGACCTTCCCGGCCGAAGCGTCTGGGCGGTGCTCGTCGTCGTCCCATTCGCCATCCCGGACTTCGTCGTGAGCTTCGGCTGGTCGTCGCTGTCGACCTGGGTGCAGGGCTTCAGAGGAGCGGTGCTCGTCATGACCCTCGCCGTCTACCCCCTCGTCTACCTGCCCGTGGCGGCGAGCCTGCGTGGCGCCGACCCGGGCCAGGAGGAGATCGCCCGCAGCCTCGGAGTCAGCCGGCTCGCGACCTTCTTCCGCATCACGCTCGGCCAGGCGCGCCGGGCAATTCTCGGCGGGTGCCTGCTCGTCGCCCTCGTCATCCTCGCCGAGTACGGCGCCTTCGAGATCCTCGGGTTCCAGACCTTCACGACCGAGATCTTCGCGGAGTTCAATATCGTCGACACCTCGGTGGCTTGTGCGCTCTCGCTTGTACTCGTCCTGCTGAGCCTGTTCGTGCTCGTGGGCGAGAGTGCCTCGCGTGGCGGTGGTCGGGTGAGCCGTACCGGTCCCGGGGCCCAGCGCGTGCTGGCGCGCAGGCACCTCGGGCGCGCCCGCCTACCTGTGCTCATTGTGTACGCGCTGCTCGTCCTGGCGGCGCTCGGCGTGCCGATCGGCTCGTCGGTCTACTGGATCTTCGAGGGCGGGGCGCACTCGCTCATGGGCGCGTCGCTCGGCTCGGCGGCGTTGCACACCGCCGGCTACAGCCTCGCTGCCGCGCTCGTGGCGACTGCGATGGCGCTGCCTGTCGCGCTCCTCGTAGCACGCCATCCCGGTCGTGTGCACCTGTTGCTCGAGCGGACGACGTTCCTCGTCCTCGCCATGCCCGGGCTCGTCGTCGCGCTCGCGATCTCGTATTTCTCCACGCGCTACGCGAACAGCTTCGGCTATCAGACAGCGCCGCTGCTCGTTCTCGCCTACTCGATCATGTTCTTCCCGCTTGCTCTCGTGTGCGTGCGGGCTTCGGTGGCACAGTCCCCTGTGTCCCTGGAGGAGGTGGCGGGCTCGCTCGGGGTGCGCCGCCTTCCCTCGTTCTTGCGGGTGACCCTGCCCCTCGTCGCGCCCGGGGTCGGCGCGGCCTTCTGCCTCGTGTTCTTGTCCGCGGTGACCGAGCTCACCGCGACCCTGATCCTGATCCCGACCAACGCAGAGACGCTCGCGACACAATTCTGGGCCTATCAGCAGAACCTCTCATACGGCCAGGCAGCCCCGTTCGCGCTCGTCATCATCGCGATCGCGGCGGTCCCGAGCTACGTGCTC
>PMZN01000008.1:1416-10091 GCA_003170375.1 Acidimicrobiaceae bacterium
TGCTGCGCGGCCTCGACCTCTCGGTCGTCGCGGGATCGTTCACCTCCATCCTCGGGCCGTCGGGAAGCGGGAAGACGACGCTGCTGCGGGTGATCGCAGGCTTCGAACGTGCCGACCGCGGTGTGGTGCGGCTCGCCGGCGAGGTCGTCGACGACAGCGATCACTACGTGGCGCCCGATCGGCGACGTATCGGCTTCGTGCCCCAGGACGGGAGCCTGTTCCCGCACCTGGCGGTGGAACAGAACGTCGGCTTCGGCCTGCCCCGGCGTGAGCGGCGCGGGAAGCGGGTTGGCGAGCTGCTGGACATGGTCGGGCTGGGCGGGCTGGAACGGCGCTATCCCCACCAGCTCTCCGGTGGCCAGCAGCAGCGCGTAGCCCTCGCCCGGGCGCTCGCCATCGAACCGTCGCTCGTGCTGTTGGACGAGCCGTTCGCCTCCCTCGACGCGAGCCTGCGGGCGGTCCTGCGCCAAGACGTCCGGCGTGTGCTCAAAGAGGCGGGTACGACTGCGTTGCTCGTCACCCACGACCAGGACGAGGCGCTCTCGCTCGCCGACCGTGTCGCGATAATCCACGACGGGCAGATAGGCCAGTACGACACCCCACAGGCTCTCTACGCCCACCCTGCGAGCCCCGAGCTCGCCCTCGGTCTCGGCGAGACGAACTTCCTCCGCGGCAAGGCGAGCGGCGATGCCGTCGAGACTCCCCTCGGGCTCCTCCTTCGCGAGAGTGCCCCGGCTTCGGGCGCCACGGCAGTCGACGGGGCTCCGCTTCTCGTCCTCGTGCGTCCCGAGCAGATCCTGGTCTCGGGCGAGCCCGGCGATGACCGCCGGATCGCCCGTGTTCTCGGCGCCGAGTTCTACGGCCACGACGCCGTGGTCACGCTGCGCGCCGAGTGGGACGAGTCGGAGATCCTCGTCGCCCGCACGTCGGATGCGGGGACCTTGCCGAAGGTCGGCGCGCGGGTTGCGCTCTCGGTTCGCGGGCGCGTCGTCGCTTGGTCCGACAGTGCTCCGCCCGGCGGCGCCGAGGCAGCAGACGGGGCCAAGAGCGAGCAGTGACGGCTCGAGCCCGTCCTGGTCGGGTCCGCTAGAAGATGGGCTCGTGACACACCGCGTCTTGGNNGTCGTTTCGTTCGTGCCCGGATGCGGGGGAACGGCCGCCTCGTCGAGCACGACCACCACGACGACCACGCCGCAGATTCCTGCGACGACCGTCGCCTGCTCGACTGCCGGCTCTCTCGCCACCTGGAGCGTGCGGCGCCTCGCAGAGCAGACCGTGGTTCCGGCCGGATTGGCGACGTCCTAGACTCGGCACGGAGGTCCCCGCCATGGAAATGTCAGCAGTCCTCGCCGGCGCCGAGGATCGAGTCGTCGACGAAGCCGTTGCCGAGCTCGATCGACGCCATACGAGCGACCAGGCCTCCAGCCCGGAGATGCGTCGTCGGCACCTGCGGGATCTGTTCAAGCTCGTCGTCAAGTGCGTTCGCGGCGGCGATGTCGAGCCGATCATCGCGTCGTCGCACCAGCTGGCGGCGGACCGCTTCGCGGCCGGCTTCGACATCGGCGAGGTCCAAGGAGAGTTCAACGTCCTGGAGGAGGTGCTCTGGCGCGAGGTGGCCGCCACCTTGGCAGGCGACCAGCGGATAGAGGCGCTCGAGCTCATGAACACGATCTTGGGGGCGGGCAGGGACGCTCTTGCCCGAACCTACGTGGCGCTCGCAAGCGGCGGGAACACCTCCCGTGGCGCGCAGCCCGCGGCGTCGGGAGAAGGTGGCGAAGCGGGCAGCGGGGACGTCTCTGTCCCGGCCGGGGCCGAAGGCTTCGCGGGTGGCGCGTTGGCGACCGAGGTCTCCGGAAGAGTTGGCGTCATCACCCTTGGCGACCAACACCGGCGCAACGCTATAAGTGCCGAGCTGGCGAACGGCATCGTCGCCGCTCTCGAGGCCTTGCGCGCCCAGGAAGTGCGCGCAGTCGTGCTTCGTGCAGCGGAGGGAATGCGCGTGTGGTCCTCGGGCCGTGACATCACCGAGCTTCCCCGGGGCCGGCGCGATCCGCTGGCCTACAACGACCCTCTCGAAGAGCTGATCCGCGCCGTGCGCAGCTTCCCGGCTCCGATCATCGCGATGGTGCACGGCTCGGTGTGGGGAGGGGCGTTCGACCTGGTGCTCAGCTGTGACGTGGTCATAGCCGACGAGACGGCGATGTTCGCCATCACCCCCGCGAACCTGGGGCTTCCTTACAACACCACCGGGCTGCTCCACTTCCTCGGACGGCTGCCGATCAACCTCATCAAGGAGCTGTTCTTTCTGGCCGCGCCCGTCGACGCCCAGAAGGCCAAGGAATGGCTGATCATAAACCGCTTGGTGGAGGCCACCGAGCTCGAGGCGTTCACGCTGGACCTGGCCGCGACTATGGCGTCGAAATCGCCTCTGGCGATCACGGTGATCAAGGAACAGCTCCGCGTCCTCAACGACTATCAGCCCATCGCAGCGCAGGTGTACGAACGCATCCAAGGGCTGCGACGGGAGGCTTACGACAGCAGCGACTATCTGGAGGGTCTGAACGCCTTCGCCGAGAAGCGCCAGCCCGTCTTCCGGGGCACCTGAGCCNNCGACGATCGCAAGCGGTGGTGGATTTCCTGACTTGGGCTTGGACGGAGCGGTCGTCGTGGTGACGGGCGCCGGCAGCGGCATCGGTGCGGCCACAGCGCTGCGTCTCGGGGCTGCGGGAGCTCACGTCGTGCTCGTGGGACGCAGGATCGAACCGCTCGAGCTGAGCGCGCGGGCCGTGCAGGATGCGGGCGGCGAAGCCCACTGTGTGGTCGCCGACTTGTCAAAGGTCAAGAGCACAGGCCGCATCGTGAGCGAGGCGGTCGACCGTTTCGGGACCGTGGACGGACTGGTGAACAACGCTGCGATCGTCCGCCACGTGCCGCTCCAGGAGTGGAAGGCCGAGGGCTTCGACGAGCACGTGGCCGTCAACGTCAGGGCGCCGTTCTTCCTCATGCGCGATGCGCTGCCGTTCCTGCAAGCGTCGCCGATCCGCTCGGTGGTCAACGTCAGTTCGTCGTCGGGCACATTGCGGCTCCGGGGCCAGTCGGTCTACGGGATGACGAAGTCAGCGCTGAACTACCTCACCCAGTCACTGGCGGGAGAGCTCGCGGGCAGCGGAGTCCGCGTCAACGTGGTGGCGCCCGGTCCGATCGACACCCCCATCCACCAGACGTGGGCGGACGACCTCGAGGAGGCCTACAGGTGGTTGGCCACCCAGGTACCGCTGCGGCGCATCGGAGAGGCGGACGAAGTCGCCCGCTGGGCAGCGCTGCTGCTCAGCCCGATCTCGTCGTTTGTCACCGGTGCTGTCATCCCCGTCGACGGAGGCCAGGTCATCAAGCCCGAGTAGTCCCTGCGGAGCCGACGGAGCTGCGTGCTCACGTTCCGGCGGTTCATCTTTAGGACATTCGGTATTCACTGATCGTTCAGCTATCGTTCATTGATCGTTCACCGATCGTTCATCTATAGCTGGCCCGGCAACTGCTAGCAGCGTCACCTAGGTGGCTTGACGTCGGTGTTGAGCGCATCTGTCATTCAGGCGCGTGCCGCACAACGGTTGCAATGCCTACGAATACGCGACCGATCCCGCTCAACGCCGGGCATCTTTGTCGGGTCAGCAGGACTCGAGCACTTCACGAGCAAGAATTCACGCAGATTTTGTTTGTGTTGGCCGGGTCCATCGTTAGGATGCCCACCGTAAACCTAAGAGATGAGAGGGGAAGGCGGCATGACTCAGCGGGATCAAGGCGAGGCCGTTAACGAATCTGGGGGACCGGTATATGACCGACGGCGCTTCCTCCGTCAGGCGGGACTCGGCGTCGCCGGAATTGCGGGCGCTGTGCTGCTTGACGCGGGCACCAGCTCGGCGAGCCCGTTCATCTCGAGAGCCGTGCGGGGAGCGGCCACGTCGCCGCCGAAGTTGCCGCCGGGGCTGCTGGCCGCTGCGAAGAAAGAGGGCACGCTCAACCTGATCGCCGATCCCTACAACTGGGCCAACTACGGCACCCAGTCGACTCCGAACACCGTTATCGGCGAGTTCTACAAGTTGTACGGGATCAACTGCCCTGTGGTGAACCCCTTGGGTTCCTCAGCGCAGGAGCTAACTGCCATCCTGTCCTTCAAGGGCACGCCGAAGGACCCCGATGCCGTCGACGTCTCACCCGAGATTGCCGAGCAGGGTGAGGCAGAAAAAGCTTTCGCGCCGTACAAGGTGCAGACGTGGAACGAGATCCCGAGCGACATGAAGGACCCGAAGGGCGCCTGGTACGGCGACTACTACGGGGTCACCTCGTTCGGTACGAACACCAAGGTTGTGAAGAACCCGCCGAAATCCTGGAAAGACCTCCTCAAGCCGGAGTACAAGGGCCAGGTTGCGATCGTCAACAGCCCTGCCGTCGCGGGCGACGCGTTCGCCGCGGTCTGGAGCGCGGCCCTCGCGAACGGCGGGTCCCTAGACAACATCATGCCGGGCCTCAGGTTCTTCCAGAAGCTGAAGGACGCGGGGAACTTCAACCCGATCATCGCCAACCCGTCCCAGATCGCAAGTGGCGAGACGCCGATCGTGGTCCAATGGGACTACCTCAACCTTGCCTATCGGAAGCAATACCCCAATATCAAGCTTGTCGTGAGCGTTCCGACCGATGCCAAGTTTGCCAATTTCTACTGCCAGGCGATCAGCACTTACGCACCGCACCCGAACGCGGCCAAGCTCTGGATGGAGTACCTCTACTCAGACCTGGGACAGCTCGAGTATCTCGCCGGGTACGTCCACCCGGCGCGGTACGCGGCCATGGCGGCCGCCGGAAAGATCCCACCTGGTCTTGCCAAGGATCTGCCACCTGCGAGCGAGTATGCAGGTCTGCACTTTCCCACCTTGGCCCAGATCAACAAGGCGAGCGCGACCGTCGTGGCGAACTGGGACAAGATGGTGGGCGGCGTCTAGATCGAGGCGCAGGCGTAGTTAGGAGGGCCCGTTGGCCCTCGCCGAGTCCGGAATCCAGTCAGCGGTCCTAGTCGGGAGCGCGCCGCGAAAGCGGTCGCGCTCCCGACGATGGGCCTTGCTCGGGGTGCTTCCCTTCTTCGCCTACATCAGCATCTTCTTGCTGATACCGACCGGTGAGCTCATAGTCGGTGCTTTCCGGACCGCCAACGGAGCCTTCACGCTTTCCAATCTCGCCGACATCTTCCACGCGCCTTACCCGCAGGCCTTCGAGTTCTCGCTCGAGCTGTCGGCCCTGAGCGCCGTCATGGGAGGGGTGCTCGGCTTCCTTGTGGCCAACGCCGTCTTGCATCACGGCGTTCCCCGCTTCATTCGGCCGGCGTTCGTGTCGTTCTCGGGCATGGCGGCAAACTTCGCGGGAGTGCCGCTCGGGTTCGCGTACATTGCGACGTTGGGCACGCTCGGCGTCGTCACCACCTTCTTGCAGCACCTAGGGCTGAACATCTACCCGTCGTTCAGCCTCCAAGGCCTGTTCGGCTGCGCACTCGTCTACATGTACTTCCAGCTCCCCCTCATGATCCTGCTCATGATCCCCGTGATCGAGGGACTGCGCACGGAATGGAGGGAGTCGGCGTCAAACCTTGGTGCAAGCTCCTTCGCATTCTGGCGGTACGTGGGCCTGCCGGTCGTGACACCGTCGCTCCTTGGCCTGATGGTGCTGCTGTTCGGGAACGCCTTCTCCGCTTACGCGACCGCAGAGACCCTGGGCGTCTCGAATCTCGTCACCATCGACATCGCGAACCTCATCAACGGCGACATCGCCGTCAATCCGCAGGACGCGTACGCACTCGCGCTCGCGATGATCGTGATTATCGTGATCACGATCATCGTCTACGCCCTTCTTCAGCGTCGAGCGAGCCGATGGCTGAGGTAACCTCTGTCGCGGAGACTCGCCCAAGTTCCCACCGCTTCCGGCGGGCACGGAACCGTGTGCCCGTTTGGCACTTGATATGGCTGGTACTGGCAGCGCTCGTCTTCATCGTGCCGATCTACTCGGTCGTGCAGTTCAGCCTGACGGGAGTCCAGGCAGGCCAGAGCCCCTTCCACTGGTACCTGACCGTGTTCGACGACCCCATGTTCAGGTCCTCGTTCTGGCTCTCGATACAGATCTCTCTCGAAACCGTCGCCGTCAGCCTTGTGCTCATGGTGCCGACGGTGTTCTGGGTCCATCTTCGCCTTCCTGGTCTCCGTCCGGTGATGGACCTGATCTCGATCCTTCCGTTCGTCGTGCCGCCGATCGTGCTCGTAGTCGGGCTCTTGCCATTCTTGGAGAAGATCACCTGGTTGTTCGTGCGCCCCGAGGTGCTATCACTTATCTACGTAATATTCGCTCTGCCGTTCCTCTATAGGGCGCTCGACGCGGGCCTACGCGCCATCGACCTGCGAACCCTGGTGGAGGCTGCTGAGAGCCTCGGCGCAAAGATGCCCCGGACCCTGCTGCGGGTCATCCTCCCGAATCTCCGGGCCGCGATAATAGGTGGATCGCTGCTCACGGTCGCGATCGCGATGGGCGAGTACACGGTCGCGAGCCTGCTGGAGTTCAGCACGTTCTCGGTCTATACCTACACCATCGGGACGAGCACCGCCTATGAAGGCGTCGCTCTTTCGTTTATCAGCTTCATATTCGTCTGGGGGGCGATGTTGAGTCTGTACTTGCTCGGTCGGGGCGGCCGCAACGCGGCCGCAGTCGCCATTACGCACTAGAGAGAGGTCGTTGTGGCAACCATCGAGCTCCGTGGCCTTCGTCGAACATTCGGGTCAGTCGTCGCCCTCGACAATCTCGATCTCGATGTTCACTCCGGGGAGTTCGTGTCCCTGCTCGGCCCGAGCGGTTGTGGCAAGACCACGGCGCTGAGGATCGTCGCCGGTTTTGAGTGGCCCGACGCCGGCGAGGTGCTCGTCAATGGTCGAGACGTGCTCGGCCAACCCGCCAACAAGCGCAACATGGGCATGGTCTTCCAGGCCTACAGCCTCTTCCCGAACATGACCGCTCAGCACAACGTGGAATTCGGCCTCCGCGTCCGTAAGGAAAGCCACGAGAAACGTGCAAAACGGGCCCGGGAGCTGCTCGAACTGGTAGGACTCGGCACCGCGATGGACCGGTATCCCCGCCAGTTGTCCGGTGGCCAACAGCAGCGGGTGGCTCTCGCGCGGTCGCTCGCGATCGAGCCGAGTGTCCTGCTCCTCGACGAGCCCCTCTCCGCCTTGGACGCGAAGGTACGCGTGCAGCTCCGCGAGGAGGTCCGCCGCGTCCAGCTGGAGCTTGGCATCACGACTCTGTATGTCACCCACGATCAGGAGGAGGCATTGTCGATCTCCGATCGGGTGGCCGTGATGTCGGATGGTCGCGTCGAACAGTTCGGGACACCAGCCCAGATCTACAACGGGCCGAGGACGGCCTTCGTGGCGAATTTCGTCGGAACGATGAACAGGCTGGAGGGCACTGTCGTATCCAGCGAGGACCGGGTCGTCCGCTGCGGACCGGTCATGTTGAGCGTCCCCGACCCGACGTTCAACCATCCGGCCGGCGAAACCGTAGAGCTTTTCGTGCGCCCGGAGGACATCAGCCTCGAGCTGCTCTCGAACGGGAACAAGCCGGCACCGGGCCTGTTCGATGGGCGAGTGACGAGCCTGACGTTCCTCGGGCCGGTCACCAGGGTCGGCCTGGCGACAGACCTCGGACCCCTGCTTGCGGACGTCTCGAGTGCGGTGGCTCTGGACCTAGCGGCCGACACCGTC
This sequence comes from Acidimicrobiaceae bacterium, assembly GCA_003170375.1. Taxonomy (GTDB): domain Bacteria; phylum Actinomycetota; class Acidimicrobiia; order Acidimicrobiales; family Bog-793; genus Fen-455. Next base: position 9,207 of record PMZN01000008.1, read on the forward strand.
GTGGCAGTCAGGCTTGATTCGACCGCGCTGCGTTCGATCGCCCGCTAGTCCGCCGAGTCCGGCTGCGCCAAGACGACCATGCTCAGAGTGCCAGTGTCAGCAGCGAGCTCTCACATTCCAGTTGACCGATGGCGTGCGCCGCCCGCGACGGGAGCCTTGACCGCAACGACCCCGCTAACGAGACTTGCGTGCCCGTGTGCTCCTGGTACGGCCCGGTGGAGTGCGGCTCGGCGTAACCCGGCCTGACCGAGTGCGGCCTGGCGAAGTCGGATCTTTCGAAGTGCCGCCCGGCGCGGCCCTCCGCCATCGACCCGATCCCCAGCGGGCGTCGATCACGACCAGGACGAATGCCGCGACGACGAGCAGGATCACGAGCACTACCACGGCGACGCACTTCCTCTCTCTCCCGGCGCGGTCGGGTCCGGAGCGGTCACAGCCAACCTAGCCGGGCTGCCAGGACCGCAGGTCGTTGTAAACCACCACTGCGTCGGACACTATGAATCGTTGGCGCCCGGTGTCGGTGGTGACCGTGACGCGGAGCTTGCGGAGTGTGGGCGTGAGCTGAACGTCCGTCATCGAGGAGAGGTCCCACGACACGGCTCGGGCACCGAAGAGCGCGTCGATACGCTTCGGCTGGAAGCCCAACCTGTCCTCGGTCATATAGAGCAGCCCGTTGCGGGCGACCCCGTGCTGAATATGGTTCGCCGGGCGGGCCCACCGCAACCCCGTCGTGTCCAACTTGGGCTGGCCGAACCAGCGGCTCAGTCCAGCCGTCACGAGGGAGCAGCTCCCGGTAGGTCAGCCGGCCCTGGCAGCGCGGGGACGCGCGGCGAGAACAGCCATTGTGGCAATGAACGGACAGGGTGGACCCACGATTCTGGCACG
>PMZN01000062.1 GCA_003170375.1 Acidimicrobiaceae bacterium
CAGCGGCACGCGATTCGACTCGCTCAAGGTGGCGACGAGCGGCTGCCAAGTCGTGTCCTCGCCCGCCGCCTCTGCCGCGAGCGGTAGGGCTGCACGTACTTGGTCAAGTGCGTCGGATGCGAGCCGCGCCGCCTGTGCGGGGCTGGCGGAGGCCATCTTGTGCTCTGCCGCGAGAGCGCGTTCGACATGCACGCAAGCCTTGTCGGCAAGTGGTGCGGCACCTTGACCGGCGCAACCGGTGAACAGGCCGCCGCAAGCTAAGGCGAGCGCGATCCAGCCTGCGGCCGGCCTCGGCCGCGCCGATCTATTCGTCGAGCCAAGTCGGGGCATTGTCAAGGAAGAAGCGGGTGACGGCGAGCGCCCGGTCGAACGTGTCGCAGAGCAGCTCCTCGCCTGCGAGTACGCGCGCCAGCGAGACCTGTTGCCTGGCGACGATCGTGAGACGCCGGACCGGTGCGTCGGTCACCGAGCCGAACGAGTCGGTAGCCGAGATCTCGAGTGGGAGCTCGACGCCCCCGACTCCTGCCAAGTCGATTGCGAGGCGAAGCAGGTCGGGGCCCTTGGGCAGCGGCGGGACGCCCCAGTTGAAGGTCAGCGGGAAGAACCACTTGTCGGGAGGGTCCTCATCTTCGGGCAGGGCGACGACGGCGTCCTCGAAGTCGAGAAGCACACGGGGCTCCACCTCGAGAGCGAGGTGCAAGTCGATGGGCCCGCCACAGCCTTCCTCGGGGTGGAGGTCGACCTCCCAGAACTGGCGAAGGGAGTACGTCTCGACGAAATGCCGTTCGTCGTGCACGTGGAACTTGTGGTCGACCGCATGGTCCTTGAGCTCGGCAACATAACCTGCGACGTCGATGACGGCCATCCGGAAGGCAAGTGTAGGCGAGCGACCGGGCGCGGTCGGCAGGCTACGGTTCGTAATGTGGACGGAGCCGAGCTTCTTCAGATCCTTGCCGAAGCGGTCGACGCTGTCGCCGGCTCGTTGAGCGGACTCACCGACTGGGGACTGGCCGGCACCCGGCCCGGACAGTACCGGTCCGACCTCGTCGCGGATGCCGCCGCGGTTCGGGTCCTCACCTCCGCCGGCCTCGGGGTGCTGAGCGAGGAGTCCGGTCTGAGTGCTGGGGCTTCGGAGCAGGCGCTGCTCGCCGTGCTCGACCCCGTGGACGGCTCCACGAACGCCTCCCGTCGCATCCCCTGGTTCGCCACCAGCATCTGTGTCCTGGATGACGAGGGGCCGCTCGCCGCGATGGTGGTGAACCAGGTCACAGGCACCCGCTACGAGGCGGTGCGAGGCGGCGGCGCACGGCGCGACGGTGAGGTGATCGCGCCGTCGCACGAAGAGTCGCTCAGCCGCTCGTTGATCGGATTGTCCGGGTACCCGCCCCGTCACCTCGGCTGGCGGTGGTACCGATCGCTCGGAGCCGCCGCTTTGGACCTGTGCGCGGTCGCGGATGGGACCTTGGACGGGTATCTCGACTGCATGCACGACGCGCACGGAAGTTGGGACTACCTCGGCGGTCTCCTCGTCTGCGCAGAGGCGGGTGCGCCCGTCGCCGACGCCGCGGGACGAGATCTCGTGGTGCGGGACCACTCCGGTCGCCGCACTCCCGTAGCCGCCGGCAGCTCGGCGTTGCTCTCCGAGCTCCTTGCCGCCAGGGCGACCTGGCGCCGGTAGCCTCGACCCGCGATGTCCACGAGCGAGACCGAGCCCTCCGACAGCCAAGGCGCTCCCGCCCCGTCGACTCCGCAGCTCACGCTCCTGCTGGAGCTCCAAGAGGCCGACCTCGCACTTGACCGTCTCGCCTACCGACACCGTGAGCTCGCCGAACGCGTCGCGGTCTCCGAGCTCGGCGCGAGGCTCGCCGAGCTGACCGCCCGCGTCGCCGAAGCTCAAGACCAGCGCGACAAGCTCGCCTCGCAGCAGCTCACCCTCGATCAGCGTTCAGAAGCAGTCGGTGGGCGAATCGCGACCATCGAGCAGCGGTTGCGTTCCGGGCGGGCCGGCTCATACCGCGACGAGCAGGCGATGGGCGAGGAGGTGGCGTCGCTCGCCCATCTTCGCCGCGAGATCGAGGACCAGGAGCTCGAGGTCATGGAGGCACTGGAGCCACTGGACCAGGAGCTGGGAGCTCTGAAGGCGAGTTCCGCCTCGGCGGCCGAGGAGCTGGCTCTTGCTCGCGAGCAGCTCGGCATGGCGACGGCCGCGATCGACGACGAGGCAGCTGTGGTCCACGCGGCCCGGGAGCAGCTGGCCGCCCGCGTCGCGCCCGAGCTTGCGGCGTCCTACGAGCGTCTCAGGGCCAAGCTGGGCGGCATCGGAGCGGCACACCTCGTGGGTGGCGCCTGCAGTGGCTGTCACCTGCAGTTGCCGGCGGGGGAGTTGCACAGGCTGCGCCAAGCCACGCCGGACTCGGTCGTCCACTGTGACCAGTGCGGTCGGATACTCGTGATGACGAGCGACCAGGCAGGCCGCTAACAGTCGACGCTCTTTGCCGTCCGCCATGGCCAGAGCGAGAGCGATGCCACAGGGCTGCTCATCGGAAGGACCGATTCGCCCTTGACCGAGCTTGGGCAGCGGCAGGCGATCTCGCTGGGCGACGCGCTGGCCTAGGGCGGCGCTCGCTCACGAAATGGATCGAAAAGCATCACTCGTCTTTTCGATACGCAACCACTCATCATGAGGTTCTGGCTGACGGTGAGGCTTGTGACGGCCGCGTCCCCCGCACGTGGGAGAATGACCCCGGTGATGGCGAGTCGGCCGGGTGGCCGCGGCCGGGGTGGCGTTTCGGCGCTGCAGACGGCTGAGGAAGGTCGGGGCTCCACAGGGCAGGGTGCTGGCTAACGGCTAGTCGGGGCGACCCGCAGGACAGTGCCACAGAGAACAGACCGCCGATGGCACGGCACGCCGTGCACAGGCAAGGGTGAAAAGGTGCGGCAAGAGCGCACCAGCGGCCGGGGTGACCCGGTCGGCTCGGTAAACCCCACCCGGAGCAAGGCCAAATGTGGGACGGGTGGCCCGCCCGATGTCCCCAGGTAGGCCGCGCAGATGGATGGCCACCCCGCCGGTACCGGCTTGCCGGCCGGCGGACAGAACCCCGCCTACAGGC